>CBHEUU010000537.1:0-3841 GCA_965990355.1 uncultured Chitinophagaceae bacterium | reverse complement strand
GTAAGAGTTATGACCAGCAAAAGGTAAAAGGCTTTTTCCAGGATTGGACACGCGGAGCACTTGATCCCGTGCAGTATAAAGAGTAAAACATGAATGAACATACATCTTCCTTTATTCGCCTGATGACCAGCCCGGTCAAGTTCAGGTTGTTCCTGCTGGCGAAATTGCCCAGTGCCTTTTTCTCCGGCGTAAGGGTGAGAAAGATGGATGAGCATCATTGTGAAGTGACCGTTCCTTTCAAATGGTTTTCCCAGAATCCTTTTCGTTCCACTTATTTCGCCTGCCTGAGTATGGCAGGTGAAATGAGTACAGGTGTTTTAGGCATGGCACATTTATACAAAGCGAAACCGCCTGTGTCCATGCTTGTATTAAAAGTGGAGTCGGAATATTTTAAGAAAGCCATCGGGCGCACTACGTTTGTTTGTGAAGATGGTGAATTGTTTAAGAAGATGATCAGCGAAGCAATTGCAACCGGCGAAGCAAGAACTGTAAGAGCGCGGTCAATTGGCCGTAATAAAGAAGGGGAAGTGGTGTGTGAAATGTATGTAACCTGGTCGTTCAAGGCGAAGACTAAGAAATAGTAATTTATTGAAAGTTGAGTATTGAAAATTGATTATTGAATATTATTTGCTTTTCTACTCTGATAAATATTCAATAATCAGTACTCAATTTTCAATGCTCAATATTAAAATAACAAAACAAATGAAAATTGCTTTCCACGGAGCTGCCCGTACCGTAACTGGCTCCAAACATCTGCTCACATTAAAAAATGGAAAAAAGGTATTGCTTGATTGCGGCATGTTTCAGGGATTGGGAAAAGATACCGATGCATTGAACCGTGATTTTGGGTTTGATGCCCGTGAAGTGGATGTGATGATCCTTTCCCACGCACATATTGATCATTCCGGTCTTATACCCAAACTGGTGAAAGACGGTTTTAATGGAAAAATATTCTGTACTCCAGCTACACACACACTTTCGGCAATATTGCTGGAAGATTCAGGCGAGATACAGGAAGATGATGTGAAGTATTCCAATAAAAGAAGGGCTGCACAGGATTTGCCCTATATTCAACCGCTTTATACAGTGGAGGATGCCAAAAAAAGTCTTAATCATTTTGTAAAAGTGGAATATGGCAACTGGTTTTCTGTGATCGATGGAGTGGAGGCACTGTTCACCGATGCAGGGCATATTATTGGCAGTGCTTGCGTTCACTTAAAGATCACTGAAAACGGCAAGCAAACCCGGCTGAGTTTCAGCGGCGATGTAGGCCGCTACAGGGATGTGATATTGAAATCACCGGATGTATTTCCGCAGGCAGATTATATTCTCCTGGAATCTACTTATGGTAACAGTCTTCATGACGCAGCAGACAGTACGCCCGACCTCTTGTTGAAATGGATCAACCACACCTGTGGGGAAAAGAAAGGTAAACTGGTGTTGCCTGCATTCAGCGTGGGACGTACGCAGGAAATATTGTTTGCATTGAACCAACTGGAACTGGAAGGGCATTTGCCTGATGTGGAATATTATGTTGACAGCCCGCTCAGCATAGAAGCCACAGAAGTGGTGAAAAGCTATCCCCAGTATTTCAACCGCAATATTCAAAAGATATTGGCATCAGACAGTGATCCTTTTATGTTCAAGGGATTGAAATATATTAAAACAGTGGAGCAATCCAAATTGCTTAACTATCGTGATGCACCAATGGTGATCATATCAGCCAGCGGAATGGCGGATGCAGGCCGTGTAAAGCATCATATCAGCAACACTATTGAGAATACCCGCAACTCCATTGTACTTACCGGTTATTGCGAACCAACTTCATTGGGTGGCCGCCTGATGGCAGGAGCCAGTGAGGTCAGCATTTTCGGTGTACATCACCAGGTGCATGCAGAGATCGGGTCCATCCGCAGCATGAGCGCACACGGTGATTATGAAGATCTCAGTCAATGGCTGGCCTGCCAGGACTCCAGGCAGGTGAAACAACTTTTCCTGGTACACGGAGAATACGAAGTGCAGCAGGCATTCAGGGACCGCCTGGTGAGAAAGGATTTCCTCGACGTACAAATACCCGAACGGCATTATGAAATAGGATTAAGCTGACAATCAACCGGCTGCAAAAGCACAACTTTCACAAGTCTTTAGTAAACGCGGCACCATTTTTTCCGTTTATATAATGGCCTTCTAATTAAAACAAAGGAGATATTATATGAAGAAGAATTGGACGCTGTGGAGCGTAAGTATGGGTATCGTCTTCTTGCTGGCAAGTTGTGCTCCATCTGCGCATATTGAAAAAGACGATAAAACGGATTTCAGCCGCTATAAAACTTTTGCATGGATTGAAAAAGACGGAAAATCAAAGATCGGCAGTGCTAATGATCTGGCTGAAGGAAAGATCAAGCAGGCTGTAAATAAAGAATTGGAAAAAACAGCTGGTTGGAGGGAAACAAACAGGAACCCCGATGTTCTGCTCAGCTATGATGTGCTGGTAGAAAAATCTGTTAAATCTGTGAACGACCCGGTCTATTCAAGACCTTTTACCCGTACGTTCTATAGCCCTTATTCACGCAGGTTCATCAACGTGTATTATCCTTCACAATTTATGGGATATGATAATTATGATGTTCCTACAAGAGAAGGTACAGTTACTATTTCCATGATTGATGCAGACAACGACAAAACAGTGTGGCAGGGTTGGTCTACAGCAGAAGTGGACAGCCGTAGAATGACCAGCAAGGAAATTGAAAGCAGTGTAAAAGCGATATTCCGCAAATTTGACGTAGCTAAAAACTAATTTTCATCTAAAGGACGGTTGAGTGTCAAAAGGCTCTTGCGAAAGCAAGAGTCTTTTTTTGCCCGCTCTTTCTTACTTTAGCACTTGATGTCATCGCCTACACCCATACTCGAAATCGGTAAGTCTTCACCCAATATTCCCTTCGAGATCCATACGATGGAATGGATTGATCAGAACCGGTGGCAGCAGAATGCTGTGCCGCATCGCCATAATTATTTCGTTATTATCTGGGTGAAAAAAGGAGCAGGTGTGCACCTGATTGACCTGGAAAAATTTGATCTGCAAAACGATACTGTTTATTGTATCACTCCCGGCCAGGTGCACCTGCTGAAGCAGAATGGCCCTGTGGAAGGATATGTGCTTTCTTTTACAGCTGATTTCATGGGAACCGATGAAAGCAATTTTGATCTCTTATTCAATACCGGCCTTTTCAATACATTTTCCCATTCTCCTGTTATCAAAGTAGATGCTGAAGTAAAAGGTGAAATGGAAGATGCTGTTGGCCGGATGCTGAAAGAATATGCCAATTTCTTTTTGCTCCGCTCAGAAATATTACGGGGGTTTCTTAAAATATTTTTGATCTATCTCACCCGCCAGTTTGAGAAAGCCAACCAGCAGCCGGCACAGTCAAGGAATATTGAATTGATGCGCAAATTCCTTTCCCTGCTGGAAAAGAATTATACGCAGAAAAGAATGGTAACCGATTATGCGGATGAACTGGTGGTAACACCCAATTATCTTAATGAAGTGGTAAAAAAGATCTCCGGTTTTCCTGCCAGTCATCATATTCAGCAGCGGATTGTGCTGGAAGCAAAACGCCAGGCGGCTTATTCCAATGTTACCATGAAAGAAATTGCCTACCACCTGGGCTTTGATGATATGGCGCATTTCAGCAAGTTTTTTAAGAATGCGTCTGGCATGAGCTTTACGGATTTCAAGAAAAGCCTGCAGGGCATAAACTGAATATTCATTTCATTTGTTATTCTTTAATATGAAAAAGAAAATTGACTATATTCTTTCCGGGCGCAATGATGAAGTGATCCA
>CBHEUU010000536.1:0-3842 GCA_965990355.1 uncultured Chitinophagaceae bacterium | reverse complement strand
CTATGCCTGGACGCCTGATGATCAGCAAATCATTCTCTGGAGCAATGGCAAGATATGGAAAGTGGATGTGAATGGAGTGAATAAAGCAACGCAGATACCATTCACAGCAAAAGTGACACAACGCATTTATGATGCCGTGCGTTTTCAGCAGGATATCAACCCCGATAAATTTGAAGCACATGTGATCCGCCAGGCTGTTACATCACCTGATGGAAAATGGTTATTATTTAGCGCTATTGGGAATCTCTGGAAAAAGGAATTGCCCTCCGGTAAACCGCAACGCGTGACCAGCAACAGTGATGCAGGATATGAATTTGAACCCAGCTTTTCACCGGATGGAAGAACATTACTGTACACTACGTGGAATGATTCCACTTCAGGAACTATCTGGAAACTTTCTTTGCAGGGATCTGCAAAGCCGGTTAAAGTAAATAAATCAAAAGGCATTTTCCGTCAGCCCTCTTTTTCATCTGATGGAAAATGGATCGTATTCCGCAAAGAAGGAGGCAGTGATGCATTGGGTGAAGCGTATACAAACCAACCCGGCATTTATATAATGGCTGCTGATGGAAGCCAGGAAAGCTTTGTAACAGCCAGGGGCGATATGCCAAAATTCAATAAAACCAATGACCGCATCTTTTATCAAACAGGCAGCGGATTGGCAAGCTGTAAACTGGATGGAAGTGATGACCGGGCCTTATTGAAGAGCACATATGGCAACCAGTTCACTATTTCTCCTGATGAAAACTGGATCGCATTTATTGATCTGCATAAAGCTTATGTGGCCGCATTTCCTAAAACAGGTAAGACCATAGATATCGGAAGCGGCACTGCTGATTTCCCGGTAAAGCTGGTAAGTAAAGACGCAGGTTTCAATCTTCACTGGAGCAATGACAGCCGCCAGCTTCATTATACATTGGGCAGTCAGTATTACAGCATCAACCTTGAAGACCGGTTTAGTTTTATTGCCAATAAGCCCGATTCATTATTCAAGATACCGGAGAAAGGAATTGAAGTGGCGCTGGAAGTTGCAACGGATAAACCTAAAGGAACGATCGCCTTTATCAATGCACGCATTATTACCATGAAAGGTAATGAAGTGATCGAGAATGGAACAGTGATCGTGGACGGCAACCTTATCAAAGCTGTAGTTAAAACGGGAGACGTTACAGTACCGGCCGGAGAACAAACACTCGACTGTAATGGAAAGACCGTACTGCCTGGATTTATTGATGCGCATGCGCACGGCAACCATTTCAGGAGCGGCATTATTCCGCAAAAACACTGGGCATATTATGCTAACCTGTCTTATGGCGTAACAACCATGCATGATCCTTCTGCGAACAGTGAATTGGTATTCGGGCAAAGTGAAATGATCAAAGCTGGAGTAATGGCAGGTCCCCGTGTGTTCTCTACCGGTACAGTGTTGTATGGCGCAGATGGTAATTTCAAAGCAGTGGTGAATTCAATTGACGATGCAAGAAGTGCTCTTCGCAGAACAAAAGCGTTTGGAGCATTTTCCGTAAAAAGCTATAACCAGCCGCGACGCGAACAAAGGCAGATGATCATACAGGCAGCACGTGAATTGAATATGGAAGTGGTGCCGGAAGGCGGATCAACATTCTATCATAATCTCAGCATGATACTGGATGGGCACACGACCATTGAACACAATTTGCCGGTCGCACCCCTGTTCAAAGACATGATTGAATTATGGAAAAATGCGCAAACAGGATACACACCTACACTGATCGTAAACTATGCAGGCCTGAGCGGAGAGTATTACTGGTATCAGCATACGAATGTGTGGGAGAATGAGCGTTTGCTGCGTTTTACACCCCGTGCGGTTATCGATCCCCGCGCCCGCCACCGTACCATGGCGCCTGATGAAGAATATGATAATGGCTATATGCTTACTTCACGCAGTGCCAAAAAACTGATGGATGAAGGCGTGAAAGTGAACATGGGAGCGCATGGACAGATCCAGGGCATTGGAGCGCAGTGGGAGATCTGGATGATGCAGCAGGGAGGAATGAGCAACCTGCAGGCATTGCAAACCGCTACCATCAACCCGGCGATTACCCTGGGATTGGATAAATATATCGGTTCACTGGAAACAGGCAAACTGGCTGACCTGATCGTGATGGATAAGAATCCTTTGGAAAATATCCGGAACACGGAAAGCATCCGGTATACAATGGTGAATGGAAGATTGTATGATGCAGAAACAATGAATGAGATTGGTAATTATAATAAACCACGCACGAAGTTCTTCTGGGAAACCAATAAGAACGCGAGCAGCTTCCCCTGGCATGATGGAACAGAAACAGAAGTGGAATCATGCAGCTGTGGAAGGCATTGATTAATAAAAGAGATAAAGAAAAGGCCAGTAGCAATTCGCTACCGGCCTTTTTCTTTATATAGTCCATTGGTCGTGTACAATGGCCACCAGGTATAGCTTATTATTCTCTTTCCGGAATACCAGGCGGAGTGTTTGCCAATCCATGCCGCCATATTTTGGATCAAATCCCGGAAAATAGAATTCAGTAAAATCCGAAACAGGATATACTTCTTTAAGATTATTAAGGGAATTGCCACCGCCAAGAAATTTATTGACGGCTTTTTCTTTGGCATTCAGGTAATCCTGGTTGTAAACGAATTTGTCGAAATACCGGGAGATATTCATCTTGATGGGATCGCCACTGCCATCATAACTCCCCCATACCAATACAGATGATTTTTTAGAAGCAGCAAGTAATTCATAAGGAGATAATATTTGTGAATGGGTGGTATCAACATGCGCATAAGGAGAAAATAGAAGCTGCCATTCCGGGTGGATAAAAGTGGAAAGCGTTTGAAAATCTTTTTGCTTTAATGCTGTTAAAATGGTGCTGGAGGTTTGGAGAAGAGCAGTGTCTGCCTGAGCGCTGGTATCTGTTTTTTCAATAACAGGAGTGGCTGGTTTGCTTGTATCAGGAGGAGATTCCTTTGTTTTTTTACTGTTCTGATTACAGGCTGCTGCTATGCAAACAATAAGGATAAGATATAAGTATTTCATAAATGATCAATTTGTGTTTAACCAATCAATGCAAACTTATCACCGTCAAATAATCCTTTATCACTTAGCTTCAGATGGGGTATCACTAATAATGCCATAAATGAAAGTGTCATAAACGGAGAACCTAAAGTGCTTCCCAGTTCTTTTGAAAAACGGTCAATGGCTGTATAGGCGCTGGCCACTTCATATCCATCCTCATTGCTCATCAGTCCCGCTACAGGCAATGGAAGCACCATTTCTTTTCCATTACCCACTGCACTGACCCCGCCTTTTTGCGCAATAATAAGATTGACGGCTTTGCAAAGGCTTTCATCATCCACTCCTACTGCTACAATATTATGACTGTCGTGGGCTACAGAAGAAGCCAGCGCTCCTGTTTTCAAACCAATATTTTTAATAAATGATTTTGCTACAGGGGCATTGGTATACCGGTTTACTACTACGATCTTCAGAATATCATTTTCCGTATTGCTCACCCAGCGACCATTTTCAATCTTTCCTTTTTCTTCCAGCCTGTTAGTGATCAATTGCCCATCCAAAGCTTCTATAACAGGTATCAGCAGCGGCGAATGCAGATTGGTAAAAGGAGGATTAATATCAGTAGCGCTGATTGCAAAATCATCTGGCTGCAACGGATCACAGGAAAAATTATTGACTGCACCGGCTTTCTGTTTTTTGATCAGGGATTTCCCGTTCTCTGCTACCAGTTCTCCATTGATATATGTTTTCAGCACATTGAATGTCTCCAGGTCTTTTACAACAATGAAACCAGCAGGGTCTCCCA
>CBHEUU010000535.1:0-3845 GCA_965990355.1 uncultured Chitinophagaceae bacterium | reverse complement strand
GTGCCGGTACTTTTGGTTTTACCTTGCCCACGCTGTTCATTGCCCAGCCTACCATTCTTGCCGATAATTTTGTTCCCAAACAATTTGCAATGGCCCCGTAGGAAGTTACTCTTCCCTTTGGGATCTGCCTTGCCACTTCATACACCAGTTCAAAAAAACTTTCCTCCCGTTTACCCGAGGGTTTTACTGCTTTGATCGGGGTGCCCATCTTTTTTTTAACAGCCATAATAAAGGTTTTTTTGCTTCGCTTCGCTCGCAATGACGCATTCTTCGAGTTCAAGTCTTCCGCTTCTCCTTCCGCTCCTTCAACAACTCCGACTTCCTCGGCTCCGGCACATTCTCATACTCATACGGGCAATGTTTACATCCATTCCCGCAACAATAACCCCTGTCCAGGTGAAACTGTTCCATAAGCACTACCAACCCCTGCTCATTAATATAATAATGCACCCCCTCAATCCACTGTTGCATCTTTCAGGATTTGCTTTAACTCCTCATCTTTTTCTTTACCTGGTAAAATGGCGGGTAAAGAAAAACTGAGATAGTGTATACGATTACTACCAGCAATATCAAGCGACTCATAATGCGTTTTGATCTTCAGATCCTCGCTCAATGACGGTTGCTGATACACATCGTTATAATCAGTATGAACAGTACAGCCATACATTTCAATGACCAGTTTGGTGAACTGGTACAATTCAGGACTGTCTGTTTTTAAATGAATACGTCCGCCCGGTACCAGTATCTGCTGATACAATCGCAGGAATTTTGGATGCGTCAGCCTTTTCTTCACTTTTGACCAGCGCAGTTGCGGATCGGGAAAAGTGATCCAGATCTCCTGCACTTCACCTGGTGTAAAATATTCATTCACCTGGTCAATCTGCGTGCGCAGGAAAGCTACATTGGTCAATTGATGCTGCAATGCTTTTTTAGCGCCCACCCAAATGCGATTGCCTTTCAGATCAATACCGATAAAATTCCTTTCAGGGTATAAGAGGCCGAGGCCAACTGCATATTCCCCTTTGCCGCAAGCAAGCTCCAGCGTGATGCCATGCGTATTATTGAAAAAGCCATCCCATTTGCCTGCCATCCCTTCGGGAAATTGCAGCACATTGGAAAAGCTTTTCAATTCTTCAAAACGAACGAGTTTTTTTTGTCCCATGAACCGCCAAAGTTAAGACAGCTTATGCTTCCTTCTTGCTTTATCATTTGGTTTCTGCCTGGCTTGTGGCACTGCGTTTGGGTTATAATAAGTAGTAAAACGGATGATTAATTAAAAATAAACATATGAATTTCAACCAATTAAAAATAGGATTACAAGGAATGGCAGCTGTTTTCGGTTTTTCGCTGTTGGTGGTGTCATGTAATAATGCCGATGAATCGGCAAATAATTCCACAACCCCTGGTGATGATACTGCAAAAGCAGCAATAACTCCTGATACAACACATAAAGCAATAAAGAAAAGATCAGGTAAGATCACTACAGCTTCAGTAGCGGACGACCCTTCAATGAAAATCGCAAAAGATAAAATGGGCATCTACACCCGCACAGAAGTTGCGCCTGCTTATGCAGGAGGACAATCCGGGTTGGAAAATTATATTCTGAACAATCTTCAATATCCCCAGGATGCAATCGATAATAGCGTGGAAGGAACAGTAATGGTGCAATTTGCAGTGGATGAGAAAGGAAATGTGTCAAATGTATCAACCCTTGGAAATAAATTAGGTTATGGCCTTGAAGAGGAAGCAATCAAAGTGGTATCCAATATGCCTAAGTGGACACCCGGCCAGGTAAAAGGAAAAAATGTAAAAACCTGGCGTACCCTTCCGATTAGTTACCAGCTTGAATCCTGATAAACCAGGTGAACTCTTTCTTAAGAGTTAGAAATGTGTAGCAAGATAAAGCCCGGATATTTTCCGGGCTTTATCAGCTTAATGCTTTCATCTGTAAAATTAAAACTTCAGCAAAACTCCCGCTCCCACCATGGATTTCAACTGCATCCTGGCGCCTTTTTCAGTGGGGCCAAATAACCGTACATCATCATCATAGATCATGTCGAGGCTGTAAGTAAGGGATAAGATCCTATTCAGTTTTACATTCAGCACATTGGTGAAATAAAGGTCCACATTCTTTGCTTTGCCTTTGTAATTGGAGAAAAGATCAAGCCGGCCTTTATACGTTATTATTTTATTGAAGGTTTTTAAATAATTCACAGAGGCAAAAGCACCGATCTCGTTGCGGGTATGCTTGCCTGGTTCTACACCATAATCTCCACGGTTGGAAAGCGTATCGTCCAGTACGATCGTCCAGCGGGACGTAAGAGGGGAAATGAAAATCGACAGGTCTGCATTGGGTTTGTAATCAAAACCAGGGCTCACCAGCACGTAGGCAGGCGAAAGCAGGGTAGAAGAAAATGTCCTGCTTGTTTCCGTATAAGTGTAACCATCGAACAATTGAGAACGGAAATTGACCAGTCCGGAGACATTCCATTTTGGGCCTAATGCATAACCATATTTGGAAAGGATATCGAGACGGTCATCATTCTTACGTGAACCAAGGCTGGTAGTATTTACATAACCCAGATTGAAGTCAAGCGTATTATCCCAGCTATGCTTTCCTTTTTTATAAAATGCAAATAAGTTAAGAACAGAATTGATACTTAAAGAAAAATCATCACCACCGGCGGCCCAATTGCTAAGCGATCCCTGGGCTATGTTCAGGCCATACTGACCACCCTTTTTCCAAACTTTCTGTGTTGTATCTGCAGGATCTTTCTTAATTGATCTTTCTGAATCTGCCTTCAGGCCTTTCACCGTCTGGTCCTGCGCAACCGCATAAGACGACATATAACAAATCATCAAAAGAGCAAGTAGTTTTTTCATAAATGGGTTTTGGACAAAAATAAAGGGTTTTCTATTTGTATAAGAATTCACTAATCAATAATATATAAACAAACTTCCCGGCCATTGGAGATATAGCCGGGAAGTGATGATGTGTAATACTAATGGTATTGTCTTATCCTGATGTTTTGATAAACCGGATAGTATACACCCGGTTATTTTCATCATTTATTTTCAGAAGATAATTTCCTGCCGGAAGGCTGCTGACATCAATGTTACTGCTTCCTGCATTTACACTGATGGTTTTGCTGCCCCATAGCGTTCCTTTCATATCATAGATAAAGGCAGCGGTGCCTGCGCGGAATACAGGATGCAACAACTGCAGTGTTTGCTTCACAGGATTTTGCAAAAGACGTATGGTACTGGCGCCACTTTGCAACTCTGCAACCGGGCTCATCCGGTAACGTCCATCTATATCCACCATTTTCAACCGGTAAAAAACAGGTGAAGATAAAATGGCTGCATCCGTGAATGAATAGTTATTGATATTGGACGAAATATTATTTGCCGCCACTCTGCCAATGGAATCAAAATGCACTGCATCTGAACTTTTCATGATCTCAAAATGGCTCAGATCTATCTCTTCCGCAGTTTTCCAGTTCAGTAAAGCCCGGCCCTGACTATTTAAAGATGCAGAAAAATCAAGCAGGGTAAGCGGCAATGTAGAAACAACAACGCTTTGTGTAAGCGAGCTGCCTCCCTGGTACTCACCCACGCTATATTGCGCAGCGCCTCTTACACGATAGAAATATGTTGCACCAGGTGTTAATCCTGTTATAGGAAGCGAAATAGTGGAAGCTCCACTGACATACAGGTTGGAGTAAGCCGGCAATATACTGGTGAAACCCGCATCCGTAGCTACGTCAATACGATAACCTGTCACACCTGCAGCAGCAGTCCAGTTGGCAATAAAGCTTGTAGGGGTAGCTTTAACAGCAGGTTGC
>CBHEUU010000534.1:0-3866 GCA_965990355.1 uncultured Chitinophagaceae bacterium | reverse complement strand
TTCAGCAAGCAATGTCAAGGACCTGGAGAATATTGGGTTGAAAGATCTGGCTAATTTTCTTCCAGAGCTAAAAAAATCATTACAAACCTATGGCGCTAAAAATGGAAGCGCTAAATTCAATAACACCGTCACATCCCTTCCCTCACTCGATCTTAATGATTATGCTCCCGGCAATTTTATGTCCCTGCTCGGCCATTTGGGACAAGTCGGCGGATCTCTCGCTTATGAATCTGTTGCTCAAAAGTTGCGGGAAGACCTTGGTAATTTGAGTGCTGTCCTTAACCGGCTTCTACTAATGGTAAAAAATCCTTCTTTTGAAGAAGTCCTGACGGGCGATTAAAGCTCATTAATTCTTGTAAAATTCATTTTTGTTATCTTGCCGGCCATGAGCCTGTTAAGCCCTGCCATATCATCTCTTGCCCGTATGCGCCTCTGGCGCATAGAAGGATGGAAGAAAAACCCGTTGGATGCACAGCGGGAAGTATTGCAGGACCTTGTCACTTCTGCCCAGTACACCGAATTCGGGCGGAAATACAATTTTGCCGACCTCTTTAATATCCGGTCGTTCAAACAGGCTGTGCCGGTGCATGAATACAACGATCTAAAGCCTTATATCGAACGCATTATGCGGGGCGAACAGAACATACTCTGGAATACGCCTGTGTTCTGGTTTGCCAAAAGCAGCGGCACTACCAGCGATAAAAGCAAGTTTATCCCTATCAGTGAAGAGAGCCTGGAAGATTGCCATTTCAAAGCAGCCAAGGATGTGCTGACAATGTATTACCAGTTTAATCCCGAATCTGCCCTGCTCACCGGTAAAGGCCTTGTACTTGGTGGCAGCCATAATATCAACCCCATGAACAATGAAGCGCAATATGGCGACCTGAGCGCTGTATTGTTGCAAAACACACCATTCTGGGGTCACTGGTTGCGGACCCCCGATCTCAGTATCGCTTTGATGGATGAATGGGAAAGCAAAATTGAGAAACTGGCCGAAAGCACGATCCACGAAAATGTGACGTCTATTTCAGGAGTGCCAACCTGGACATTGGTGCTTTTTCGCCGGATACTTGAGATCACCGGTAAATCAACCATGGCAGAAGTATGGCCTTCGCTTGAATTATACATGCACGGAGGAGTTTCCTTTACACCTTATAAAGAACAATTCCAGAAGCTGATCGGTAAAGACATTCATTACCTGGAAATGTATAATGCCAGTGAAGGTTTTTTTGCTGCGCAGGAACGTCCCGGTGATGACGGCATGCTGCTTTTCACCGACCACGGCATCTTTATGGAGTTCATGCCTGTGAGTGAATATGGAAAAAAACACCCGCGTACCGTGGGATTACAGGATGTGGAACTGGGAAAAAACTATGCCCCTGTAATCAGCACCAACGGAGGATTGTGGCGTTATATCGTTGGCGATACCATCCGTTTCACTTCGTTAGCACCTTACCGCATTAAAGTATCCGGAAGACTGAAACATTATATGAATGCTTTTGGAGAAGAAGTGATTGTTGACAATACGGATAAAGCCATTGCCGAAGCCTGCAGAAAAACAGGCGCTATTGTGAATGATTATACAGCAGCCCCTGTTTATTTTTCCGACAGCTCCAATGGTGCGCATGAGTGGCTGATCGAATTTGAGAAAGAGCCTGCAAACCTGGAAACATTTACCCATGAACTGGATACAGCCCTGAAGAATATTAACAGCGATTATGAAGCCAAGCGGCATAAGAATATAGCGCTGAGGTTGCCTGTTGTACACGCAATGCAAAAAGGTTGTTTCAATGAATGGCTGCGCAGCAGGGGAAAACTGGGTGGGCAACATAAAGTACCCCGCCTGAGCAATGAAAGGGAATATGTGGATGCGATACTGAAGATGAATGCGTTGGTTTAATAAAATAAAAATTCAACAATAAAATAAATGAAACTGGTAGAAAACAAAGTAGCTATTGTAACAGGCGCAGCCCGTGGTATCGGCGAAGCTATTGCTCTTAAACTGGCGGAACATGGAGCGCATATCGCTTTCACGTATGTAAGCGACAGCAGTAAAGAGAAGGCACTGGCGCTTGAAGAAAAACTGAAAGCCCTGGGTGTGAAAGCCAAAGCATACCAAAGCAATGCGGGCGATTTTGCCCAATGCGAAACATTTGTAAATGATGTGCTGAAGGAATTTGGCACAGTTGATATCTGCGTGAACAATGCCGGCATTTCAAAAGACAACCTGTTGCTGCGTCTTACACCGGAGCAATGGGATGAAGTGATCCGCGTGAATCTCAACAGCGTTTTCTATATGACCAAGCAGGTGATCCGCCCGATGATGAAAGCCAAAGCAGGCAGCATCATCAATATGAGTTCTATTATTGGCGAAATGGGTAATGCCGGACAGAGCAGCTATGCCGCCAGTAAAGCAGGCATCATTGGTTTTACCAAAAGCGTAGCAAAAGAACTGGGCAGCAGGAATATCCGCTGCAATGCCATTGCGCCGGGTTTTGTGGAAACGGATATGACCAGTTATTTAAAAGAGGGCGATGCAGCCGAAAAATATAAAGCAGGGATTCCTTTGGGAAGGTTTGCTTCAGCGGAAGATATTGCGAACAGTGTGTTGTTTTTGGCGTCGGGGATGGGGTCTTATATTACAGGGCAGACGATCAGTGTGTGTGGTGGATTGAATATCTGAGTCAGCACTTTCCGGTAAATAAAAAAGCGACAGTCATTAAACTGTCGCTTTTTTATTTACCGGAAAAATCTTTGAGTTAAAATATATAGGAAACAGAAACGCTGGCGTGAAGTTGATTAACATTGGTACGTACTTCTTCTCCTGCTGCATCATGCTGGTATCGCCATTGATAGTTAAGTGAACGCACAAATGAAAGATTGGCTGAGTAAATAAACCGGTTGCAATACCAGTCTTTATATGCGTTAAGAGATAGATCTACCCAATGAAACCTCGGATTCTGCAAAGGGGCAAAAGCTTTATAATAAAAATCATTGTTTCTTACCACCCTTTCAAATGATACACCCAGTCGTTTAATGCCTTTGATCCAATTGATACCAAAAACCTGGCTATTAGAACCTGGGCCTATACCCGCTCCCATTACCTGACCGCGGTTAGTATAACCATGCCTTACCTGGTAATGCGTGTACCATCCTTCCTGTGGCCTTAGCCATGCAGTTGGAGAATTTTCTGTTTGAGTCATTTCAAACATTAACTCCACATCTGTTTTCCTGGCTGTAGTGAATATTTTCCGTCCTCCTATGATATATGCCCTGGCATGTTCCGGCTCCAGCATAAGATCAGTGAAATTCTGGGAGTGGTCATTCCGCCCAAATTCAGCATAGAACTCTGCTTTTTCTTTAGGCAGCACCAGGCGCACAAAAAGAGAAAGCATCTGGTCCCTTCTTTTTTCATCTTCCCCATTTGTCTTTCCTTTGAAAAAAGCACCAAGAACAGGGAAGTATCCATCGAGAGATTTTTCTACGTCTGAATTATAGAGATAGAATATCCTGGAGAAGCCGAGGTATAAGCCTTTGGTCCATTTCGGCTGCCAGGTAACGATCATCCCATTCATATATCTTTTACTATCCGCCTGCTTTGGCTCGTACAGTCTTACTCCGTCAAACTGCCGGCCTGTATCAGGAGGCAGTATCCCAGAGCCTTTTACCATACCGCTGATCACCTGCCATTCAAATGATCCGATACAGGAAACAATGGGTGCCGATGTATTAAAGGTGATATGAGGAAAGCCAGGGGCTGTGTTGCTCATCAGCAGTGAATTCCGGATACCTGGTCCCCACCAGAGGTTTTCGGTGGAAACACCAAGCGAGAGTTTTTTATAGTTGAGCCTGACGCTGGATTGGCC
>CBHEUU010000533.1:0-3876 GCA_965990355.1 uncultured Chitinophagaceae bacterium | reverse complement strand
TGGATATCTTGTTAAGGCCTTATTAAATCACTTTTTTATTTCCACAGAAATTAAACTTTCCGATAAATGCTACCGGCTAAGATCATTGAACATTGAGTGTTGATTATTGAATATTCCTCATAACACAAAGGTCATTCCTGTTCACAGAAATGACCTTTTGTTTATGAAAAGTATAAACGTATAAGTAGTGTCTATCTATTAATACCTGCGTCCACCGCCTCCGCTACCACCACCACGGTTGCCACCAGGCCTGAATCCGCCGCTACCTCTGTTTCCACCACCGTAACCACCCTGACCTCCACCTCCCTGGTATCCGCCACCACCGCCACTACCACTGCCGCCGCGTTCATCAGCAGCTTTTACTACAAGCGGTTTTTTTCCCAATGAAATATCATTAAGGCTTTCAATGGCATCTTTTGCTTCTGCATCATTCAGCATTTCTACAAAACCAAAACCTTTGCTCTTTCCTGTTTCCCTGTCAATGGCTACTTTAGCGGAAATGATTTTTCCGAACTTTTCAAATATTTCTTCCAGTTCAGCATCATCAAGATCATAGGGTAGACCAGCTACGAAAATCTTCATTAGTTTATTTTTTACAAAAGTACACAACTTATGCATGGTATCGCATCATAAGTGCCTGATATTCCAACAAAAATATTTTATTACTACGGAATTTTACCAGGCATCTGAGGAATATCTTTTGTTAATATATAGGCCTAACAATTATAAGCTCCTGAACCTCCTTATTTCTTAAATAAAAAGCTGGCCATAACCGGCCAGCTTTGCGGGTAAACTCTTAGTTGAGAACAGTATTCTGTCTTAAATTATCAATTCAAGCCACCCTTCCTGGTTGGAGCAGTTTGAGCAGGCCATTTGCCAGGCTCTCCTGTGCGCGGACTTGGAGGCAACACGCTTTTTTCACGGGAAGTTTTTGCCGGATCTTCACAAGCCATATACACCAGGATTGCTGCCAGTATCGCATTGCTTCTTACATCATCAAACACAATCTTATCGTAGGTGTCGCGGTTGGTATGCCAGGTATAGCTGCCATAGGACCAGCTGTTAGAGCTCAGCGAAAAAGCCGGCGCACCTGCTGCAACAAAAGAAGCAAAATCAGAACCGCCACCACCTGGTGTGCCGGGAAAACGGGTTTCAATTTGATTGCGGATATCGGCAGGCACTTTCGAAAGCCAGCGGGTGAGATATTCATAAGAATAAAGAAAGCCCTGTCCGGAAAGATTTACCACCCTGCCGGTGCCATTATCCTGGTTGAATAAAGCCTGCAGGTTCTTTACAATCTCAGGATGATCTTCTACAAAAGCCCTTGATCCGTTCAATCCCTGTTCTTCACTGCCCCAATGTCCTACCAGAATGGTGCGCTTGGGGTTGGGGTATATTTTTTTCAATATCCGCATGGCTTCCATCATCACCAGTGTGCCGGTACCATTGTCTGTTGCACCAGTGCCACCATCCCAGGAATCAAAATGCGCAGAGAGCATCACATATTCATCCGGCTTTTCTGTGCCTTTTATTTCAGCGATAGTATTGAACGTAGGTACTACACCCAGTTCTTTTGAATCAGTACGCACACTGATCTTTGGTTTGATATCCGATTCGGTAAGGCGATACAACAAACCATAATCTTCCAGTGAAATATCGACTGTAGGAATTTTAGTAGTGTTGGCGCTGAATATTTTGTTGACACCAAAACCATTTGACCATAAGGAAGAGACAATACCAACAGCACCTGCTTTTTCCAGGGCCAATGCCAGATTTTTACTTGTCAATCCTGTTTTGCGGATACGTTTACTCCAGGCTTCGGTTTGCGCAGTCCTTTCTTTTTTCATTTTTTCAATGGATTCTTTGGTACCGAATTCTTCCCAGTTATAATCAGGACGGCCTGTTGGTTGTGCCATAGAGATCATCACAAATTTGCCTTTTACATTGGGCAGCCATTGCTGGAATGCGATTGAATCGGCTACATCAGCCAGTATGATCGTTTCACCAGTGATGGTTTTGCCATTGGTACTGGGACTCCAGGCCAACTGCATGCCCTCCAGTGATTTCACACGCGGGTAAACCATATCTATATGCGAAACACCCCTTTCCCAACCTCTCCATTCGCCCCATTTTTCATTGCGGGCGGTGATGCCCCAGCTATTGTACTTGGCTACAGCCCAGTCATTAGCCTGCTTCATTTGCGGAGTGCCTACCAGCCTGGGGCCAATACCATCCAGCAGTTCATGCGCCAGCGTTTGTAATTGCGAGTTTTCAGTAGCTTCCCTGACAATACTTTTCACTATCACAGAATCGTTCACCTGCCCGAAAGCCAGGCTTCCCGCCAAAAGACAGGCAGGAAGGAAGAGTGTGCTTGTTTTTTTCATACTAATCAAAGATTAAGGGGATTTTTTGTTGGCCGAATATATGGAATCATGGGAACTTATTCGCTGTTGGGACGCAACGCTTTTACCACTTCATCTGTCAGCGGGATGAATGTGCTAGTTTTAAATACAAACCTGATTGTTATGACCACCACACTAAAAAATTGCCGGAATCCCTTGCTCATATCTGCATTATCAATGCTGCTGTTTGCAGAAGCAACAGCTCAATCAACCCATCATCCTTTTACGGTTTCTCTTACAGGCGGGCCATCTTTTCCGCTTGACAGGTTTGCTGATAAGAACAGCAATGACTGGAACACCTCAGAGGTTGATAAAGCAGGTGCTGCACAAACAGGATGGAGTGGGAGCCTGCAATTGAGTTATCAATTAGATACTCATTTTGGCATCGCTCTTACCGCAGGAATAAACCAGTATAAACGCGATGGAGAAGCATTAAGAAAATACTATGACCTTTTTTCTTCATATTCTGGAGGTGTGTCTGTAATGGACGCAAAGAAATGGAATGTACTGAAAGTATTGGCCGGCCCCACGTACACAACTGCGATAAGCAAGAAATTATTATTTCAGTCAGGCGTATCAGCCGGCATTGGCAAAACAGCTATCCCGGGCTTTAACTATGCCAAATACGATTCTGGTGGCAATCCTATGATGTTAAGTACTAACAGTAAAGTAAAAATGCCAGCGGCTTTTGCTTACCAGGTAAATGCCGGTTTAGGTTATAAGCTGAGCCAAACATTTTTGCTATTGTTCGACATGAGTTATTTTGATGCGACTGCCACACATAAGTACACCTATTTTTTGTCTGGGCCAACATTCCCGGATCCGGGCATTGATCTTGCCAACGAGGTGAAAGATAAATACAAACTCAGCGCTTTCTCAGCCACGTTGGGTATTGGGCTCCGGTTTTAATTGATTTTTCTTTTTTGCCTTTGGATGATCAAGTATCAATTCCATCTGGATATTGCAACGTTCATAAGGTGAAGGACGGCCGGTTAGTTTTACGAATCCCAGTTTATCATACAAGCGGATAGCAGGTTTCAGCAGCGTATTGCTTTCAAGATAAAGTGCTGATGCACCGAGCTCCCTTGCTTTTTCAATCGCAGCAAGCCCCAGTTTCAAACCTATATGTTGTCCTTGGAATTTTGGGGACACGGCCATTTTAGCCAGTTCAAAATCATACAGAGGATCATTCATTTTTACGAGGGCACAAACACCGGCTGGTTCTCCATCATATAAGGCCACCAGTATATAGCCTCCTTTATCAAGAATATATCCTTTGGGATTGTCTAATGCTTTATAGTCGGCTTCTTCCATTTTAAAATAACGGGAGATCCATTCTTCATTCATGTCTTTAAACACTTTCTTGTAAGCAGGTTTGTAATCAACGATCTCCACTTTCCGGCTTTCTCTTTTTTTACGATGCTCCTGCACACGTTCAAAAAGGGATTTTTGTTCCAGCAGGTATTCCCATTCG
>CBHEUU010000532.1:0-3882 GCA_965990355.1 uncultured Chitinophagaceae bacterium | reverse complement strand
GGTGATTGAAGACGCGGAGAACATTATGATGGACAGGAAATTCAACAGCGATTCTTCTGTTTCCAACCTGCTCAACCTGAGTGATGGCCTGCTAAGTGATTGCCTGAACGTGCAGATCATCTGTACGTTCAACAGTGACCTTAATCTGATCGATTCGGCGTTGATGCGGAAAGGAAGGTTGATTGCCCGGTATGAGTTTGGCAAACTGACTGTAGGCAAAGCACAGAAGCTTTCCATCAAAATGGGTTTTGATACAGAGATCAGGGAACCGATGACACTGGCTGAGGTCACCAACCAGCATGAAAAGCTGGAGACACAGAAAAAAGTAGAAGTGATCGGATTCAGGAGGCAGGAGATAGCAATGAATTGATTTAAATAATTGAATGCACTGCATTCACAAAAGCTTGCCTGACGGCAAGATAGGTCTCGACTATTGTGTGTAAACAAAATGAGTGCTTGAAAGCACCATAGTGCAGACGTAGTAACTATCTGTATACTGTTACTTCAATAGCGATGCCTACCATAATCTGTGGGTCGGAGGTTCAAATCCTCTCCGGGTAAGCCCGGTAGCTCAGTGGTTAGAGCAACAGAAACCTGTGGGTTCGAGTCCCACTCCCAAATCGATGGGATGGCGGAAAGGTAAACGCAAAGCACTCAACATGCTTTAATCGTGAAGAAGAACACCGCTTCTCAAAAAATGGTGGACAAAAACCGGCCTGCGGACCGGTTCTGAAAAGATAGGGCTCTATCCAACAGAACAATCAGGGGAGCGCCCGCAGCTTGTTGTATATAAAAGTAAAATGACAATGCTGTCATGCTGCGTTGGCCGGACTATGGTTCTGCGAATAATGCACGGCAATAATTTGAATGAAGCTTTTTGAAAACAGGCTCCGTGTTGCCCGGATGGAATGTAAAGCCGGTTTTTTATTAGTTAATGAATTAAATGATAGAAAAATGAGAAAGGTAAAAATTAAAGCTTACCAGGTAGGTCTGGTTTTTAAAGACGGCGCATACGAAAAAGTATTGCTGACTGGTAGTTATTGGTTCTGGGGAAAAGAAAAAGTGATGATCTATGATATCACTCAACCTTTCGCAGCGCCCGTGGAATTGAATATCCTGTTGCAGGACGCAGCTCTTGCAGACATACTGAATATTGTGGAAGTAAAGGAGCATGAGATCGTGTTGCAATACCAGAACGGTTTGCTGAAAGAAGTGCTGACTGCAGGGCGGTATGCATTCTGGAAAAGTATTGTTCCGTATGATTTCGTCAGAGCGGATATCAGCAAGCTTGATATTCCTGAGTATATCGACCGTACAGTACTTGTTACTAAGCAGGTAACTCCTTTTGTACGCACAGCAATAGTAGAGAGCTATGAAAACGCTGTTATGTTTGTTGACGGGAGGTTTTCTAAAGTGCTGGAAAGCGGTGTATATTACTGGTGGAAGAACGCGATTTCCGTGTTTATTGCGAGAGTGGATAAACGTCAGCAGCAACTGGAGATCAGTGGCCAGGAAATACTGACAAAGGATAAAGCTACTTTGCGGGTAAATGCCTGGGCGCAGTATAAAGTAGTGAATATTGAAAAAGCTGTGCTTGACAACAAGGAATACGACAAGCAATTGTATGTAGCCTTCCAGTTGTCTCTCCGGGAATATGTTGCCGGCTTTACACTGGACGAATTGCTGGAAAAGAAAGACAGCATTGCTGCGTTCATCCTGGAACAGGTGCAGGCAAAAGCTGACGCACTTGGTGTAACTGTTCTTGGTTTCGGTATCCGGGATATTATCCTTCCTGGTGATGTGAAAGAGATCATGAACCAGGTGTTGGTAGCTGAAAAGAAAGCACAGGCCAACAGCATTATGCGAAGGGAAGAAACAGCCAGCACAAGAAGCCTGCTGAACACAGCCAAACTAATGGAAGAAAACGCGATGTTGTGGAAACTGAAGGAAATGGAATATGTGGAGAAGATCGCGGATAAGATTAGTTATATCAGTGTAACAGGTAATGGTTCAGTGGTGGAGCAGTTGAAGGAGATGTTTGTACAGCCTAAATCTAAATAAGGATGCGGTGAAGACCGCATCCCTTTTAAGATTTAAAAGATTTAATAACAACTTATGGAAAGAATATTGAATTCTCTAAAGGAAATAGAAAAGCAAAAAAATATAAGAATTCTTTTTGCTTGTGAGACAGGAAGTAGGGCATGGGGATTCCCATCTCCAGATAGCGATTATGATATTAGATTTATCTACCGTCATGAAAAAGATTGGTATTTACAATTGGGTCATCGCAAGGACACTGTTGAAGCAATGGTCAACGATCTTGACATAAGTGGGTGGGATTTGAGAAAAAGCCTGCTGTTATTGAAGAAATCCAACACTGCACTGATAGAACGATTTCAATCACCGGTGGAGTATTATATAGAACCTGGATTTAAAGATTCTTTTTGTAAACTAATAGAACGGTATTATTCACCTACTGCTGTTTTTTTTCACCATAACTCTCTGGCAATAAAGTTTTGGGAAGATTTGAAAGATAAGCAGAAATTCAAACTGAAAAATTATTTCTATCTTTTGAGATCACTTCTTTCTTGTAATTGGATAGTTCAGGATAGTACTGTCTTACCCATGCACATAGAAGGATTGATGAAATATGTAGACAAGGAAAATCAACAGATGATCAGGGGGCTTATAGAACTCAAATCGGGGGTTGAGGAATCATATTTGCATAGAAAGGAAGATGCCTTGCAAAGGTTGATCTTGAATTTATTCGAGGAAATAAAAAATAAAGGAAATAACCTGAAGGTGAACAAGAACGATTATAGTTATTTAAACCAATTTTTTATATCGCAGCTTTATGGAACTGACAATAGATAAAGTGAAGGAAAAAGGGTGGCTGATTTATGAGGCTATTACAGGTAGCCGTGCTTATGGATTAGACACTCAGTATTCAGATACGGATATCCGTGGTGTATTTGTACTGCCCAAAGAAGAATTCTATTCTCTTCGATATACGGCACAAGTTTCAAATGCGACTAATGATATCGTGTATTATGAACTGGGCCGGTTTATAGAGCTGTTACTAAGAAACAACCCGAATATCCTGGAAATGTTGGGTATACCGAAGAATAATGTGTTGCTGGAACATAAAGTGATGGAAGCAATTAGACCTGAATGGGTATTATCAAAGCTGTGTGAACAAACTTTTGCTAACTACGCTTTTGCTCAGATAAAAAAGGCATCTGGGCTGGAAAAAAAGATTCTGAACCCAATGGATGAGGAAAGGAAATCGGTATTGGATTTTTGCTTTGTATACATAGATCACGAATCTATACCAGTTAGACAATTTTTGTCATCTAAGGACTGGAAGAAGGAGAATATAGGATTGGCAATTGTTCCTCATTTGAAAGATTGCTACAATTTATATTATTCCGTTGAGCATACTTATTCCGGTATAATAAAAAAGGAAGAGTCGAATGAGGTAGGTTTAAGCAGTATTCCCAGAGGGGAAAACCCCGAAGCGTTATTGTATTTTAATAGAGATGGATATTCGATATACTGTAAAAAATATTCGGAATATCAGGAATGGATCAGTAAAAGGAACGAAGAAAGATATAAAAGTACAATGGCGCACGGGAAAAAATATGATGCAAAGAATATGATGCATGTATTTCGGCTTTTACTTATGGCCAGGGAGATTGCTATTGAAAAACGTGTCAATGTTTTTCGAAAAGACCGGGAATTCTTATTAAGTATCAAGGCAGGAAAGTTTGAGTATGATGAATTAATAAAAAGGGCAGAAGAATTAAAAGCAGATTTACCCGTTTTATATGCACACTCGGGCTTACCTGACAGCCCTGATACGGAAAGATTGAACAGGTTGCT
>CBHEUU010000531.1:0-3886 GCA_965990355.1 uncultured Chitinophagaceae bacterium | reverse complement strand
AAGGTGGCACTCCTGTAAGTAATAATATTTACCTCGGCGGGGATTTCAAAGAAGCTGTGAGGCATATCAATCATAAAACAATAACAGAAAAAGACATAAAGTTATTCATTGGATATTGCGGCTGGGATTATCACGAGCTGGACGACGAAATAGAAGAAGGAAGCTGGACAGTTACAACCACACAATATTTATGGACGAAATTCTAAAGGCCATTGGTCCGGAGCTTAAGTATTTTGATGAGTACTTTACCGCCTATTTTAAAAGTCATGTTCCCCTGCTTGACAGGATAATGGGCTATATAGCAAAAAGAAAAGGGAAACAGATACGACCGTTGTTCGTGTTGCTATGCGCCCGTTTAGGAGGGAAAGTTAATGATAGCTCTTATCGTGCTGCGCTATTTGTGGAAATGATCCACACTTCCTCGCTGGTCCATGATGATATTGTTGATGAGTCCTCTGAAAGACGTGGCTCTTTTTCTACCAATGCCCTCTGGAATAATAAGGCCGCTGTTTTGGTTGGAGACAATCTTTTTACACGAAGCGTTCTTCTTTTACTGGAGAATGAGGACTACCAGGTACTTAAAATAGTTTCTGATGCGATAGAAAGGGTAATCAATGGAGAATTGCTACAACTGTATAAAACCCGGAAGCTGAACCTGAAAGAGGACGTGTATTTCGAAATAATCAAGGGAAAAACAGCTTCATTATTATCTTCAGCATGTGCCGCCGGAGCAGCTTCAACTTTCTCAGATAAAAATCTTATTGACATAATCTATAAGTTCGGGGAGAATGCCGGGATTGCCTTTCAGATCAAAGACGATCTATTGGAATATAGCAATGAAGAAATAGGAAAACCCAAAGGAAATGACATTAAAGAAAGAAAGGTAACGCTTCCCTTATTATATACATTAAACAACTGCGAGCCGGCTTTAAGAAAAAAACTGATCCGGATTGTTAAAACCAAAGGCTCAGACACCAACAGTATTAATTTTTTAATGGAGCAGGTAAGAAATAATGGTGGTGTTCAATATGCTGAAGAAAAAATGTTTTTCTTCAAGGACGAAGCCCTCAGGCTGCTTTATCACTTTCCTGCATCGGAAACCCGCCTGGCTTTAGAGGCATTGGTAAGATTTATAGTTGACAGGAAACATTAAAAGTCAGTAATATTAAACTCCCACAAATCATACAGCTTGCTTTTTAAATGTCATATACCAGTTCCATTCCCAGGTTTCCCCATTATCGGCAGAGAATGCCTGTGACCATTGAGGGTTTGCTTCGTCTTTCACATCCCATACAAACTGTACAAGAATCGGTTTACCCTCCCATATATCTTTCGTGTAGAAATGGCCCAATTTGTTTTCAAAGGAACCCACTACAGGCGGATCAAGGACACCAGTATGACTGGTTGCCCAATAGATTGACCAGAGTTTTGTTTGTGGATTGAAAAGCCGGAGAGCAATAGCTTCTACCATTTCTCCGTCACTTGCCGGTAGCTTATGTTGTTCCAGATTTCCCATTCCTTTTAAGATCAGCTCCTGTTGGTGAAGACCTTCAAATTCTGTCCATTCCTCGCTATGAGTTAACCTGTTTTTGAGTTTCCGGTGATGAACGCTATGATAACCGACCAGGAAATCAAAATCAGTCGGTTTGGAACTGGCTGAAGGCGTTACGATCAATGTTCCATCGATAGTGATATGTGCTCTCGTCATAGTATTAGATCGGATGTCTATTCCGATATTGTAAAAGTATCTACTTTATTGAAATATCCTGAAATCCGGTAGTGACTCAATTTGGATTTTTTCCCACCAAGACAACAAAGAACACAAAGAGATTTCTATAATATAATGCTTTGTGGCCTTTGTTGTCTTGGTGGGAAAATCTGATTACAAAACTGAGTCACTACCTGAAATACTGCCATTGCCTCCGACCGGCATTGGAAAGTGAATTATTAAAACTGATAACTGATCCCTCCCTGGAATATAAATGAATTCTTTTGATAAGACACATTGGATATCCGGTCATTAATTTTACCAAACCCGTTCAATGAAACTTTCTGATCCATGTTAAATGTTTCCAGCCTTTGCATAAATGTATGGCCGCCTATGAGATTCAGATTCCATCTCTGTCCCAGTTTAAGATCATAAATGAGTCCCGCACTGCTTTGCCTCAAATGAATGTATTGGTCTTTACCTGGTTCATTCAGGCGATACATGCTTCCACTAATACTTGTAGTAATGCCCAGGGATTGAGCTTCCGAAATTTTATATTTAAGAGAAATCCTGGCTGGTATAATACCTGTCAGGCTTAGCCTGTTATTAATCGTCCAGTCAATATCAGGCAGCGGCAGCAGAAATTTACCGGAGTAGTTATCGGTATAAGTAAGTGTAACGCCATATTTGAATGCTTTGTTTTGACGAAAACCGAGCCTCACGCCAACTGTATAGAGAATATCTTTTCCTTCAAGATCACGTTTGAAATCGGAAGCAATGGACGCCAGGCCAATGAAAGACATATTCGTGGCACGGGAAAACGAATAATTGAACAAGAGTGGAATGGTTATGGAGTGAAAGTTTGAGCTGCTTATCTGTTTTTCATTTGAAAGCAAAAGTCCCTGGTAACGGATGCCAGTCCTTATTAAAACCGGATGTTGGGATGTAAAATTTTTGTACACGGGAATGCTGATATCCACTACAGGTTGATACAGCGTAAATGTATTTCCGTTAGCCTTTATTGGAGCAACCAAATTGCTTACATTAATACCTCCTAATCGCGGTGCCGTGGTAGTTAATTTTGATTTGTTGGTACTATCTGCATTTTGCGAATAGCTGAGTACGGGCAATAGCATGCCAGCCAGAAATATGTTTCTTTTCATTTTTCCGTTAATTGTTTAAAATAATTAGAGATGAGATCGTATGGCAAGACCGTCACCGGGCCAGTTTGACTGGCGCAATGAAACTATGCTGGCATGCTTCAGGCATAGTCAGTACCGGGATCGAAAATATTAGTTAAGTAAAATTGGCGGCTCCGATAAGCTTTAGCATTAAACTATGAAATTGTTCTTTCTCTTTTTTTGTTAAAACAGAAGACAGCTCGCTATCAAACTCTTCAAGAATTACCTCCGCCTGCTTTGCCAGTTTTTTTCCACTTGCTGTTAATTCCACCAGCGTCTTCCGCTTATCAATAGTATCCTGAACTACGCTTACAATGTCTTTTTTGAGTAAAAATGAAACGGTTCTGTTTACAGATGCTTTGTCACGTTGCAGATTGGAACAGATCTCTTGCTGAGACGCACTTCCTCCATAATGTAATTTCATAACGACCGGTATCTGATCCATTTCAAGCGGAAACGCTTTTTCACGAAAAAGTTGGGCGCCCCCTCTATAGATCCTGCTATATAGAGCACCGATTTGAAAAATCGTTAAAGGCAAGATGGTAGGCTTATTGTCCTGACACATGAAACAAAGATAACAGGATTGGTTGATCTATCAACTATTTTTAAGAATTTAACTTTCCCCTTTGCCCATACCCTTAAGAGATCATTTCACCATGGCGCCCAGACCAATTTTTCCCATTTCAGAGAAATGTATAAATCCTCCCTTTAAATGTTCAAGTGGATGGCGAAAAGCTGAAAGAACTTTGTGTCATAAAACTTACAATTATGAACACAACAAATCAACAATCAAAAATCGTTCTTGTAACCGGTGGTAGCCGGGGTATAGGAAAAAGCATTGCATTAAATGCGGCTACACGTAATATCGGCGTAATTCTCACCTACAACAGCAACCCTGAACAGGCCCAGGCTGTTGCCGATACAATCAAGAATAATGGCGGTAAAGCTGTCGCTTTGCAGATGGATGCTGCTAAAACCAGTTCATTCAGCGATTTTG
>CBHEUU010000530.1:0-3894 GCA_965990355.1 uncultured Chitinophagaceae bacterium | reverse complement strand
AGTGGACGGAGAAATATTATTATCCGGAACAGGAGCTCCTTTGCTTGGAGAACATAATGAACAAATAGAGGAACAATTTGGCCTGATGAAAGAATTATCAACAGGCAATTAAGTGAATGATCATGCCAGGAAAAATTATTGATACGCATGTACATGTTTGGGATCTTGCGAAAGCGGATTATCCCTGGCTTGCAGGTGACACTTCTTTGTTGAACCGCACTTGGTCTATTGAATCACTGGCGCTGTAAAGAATCACGGCCGGGGTAACGGAGGGCATACTGGTGCAGGCGGCAGGCAATGAAGAAGATACGGACAATATGTTGCAAACAGCGGCCAATACAAACTGGATCAGCCGCGTGGTGATCTGGTTGCCATTGCAGGACCCGGCTGAAACACAAAGGCAACTGGAAGAAAAATACTTTTTGCATCCTTATTTCTCGGGTGTTCGTCACCAGATACATGATGAAGCAGATCCTCGCTGGTTATTGCAGGAGCCTGTTATAGAAAGTTTGAAAATGCTGGCAGACCGTACCATTCCTTTTGATGTAGTGGCAACAAAGCCTGCGCATATCGAAACAGCACTGGAAGTGGCCGCAAAAGTGCCAGAACTGAAAATGGTTTTTGATCACCTGAGCCAGCCGCCCATTGCAACAAAGCAACGCTTTGGTCATTGGGGAGAATTAATGGAAGCGGCATCCAGGCATCCAAACTTTTATGCGAAGATTTCTGGCCTGGGAACGGCTTCAGGAAATTTTAAGGGCTGGACAAAAAAAGACCTTCAACCTTAGATCGAATTTGCTTTGCAGCATTTTGGTGTTGAGCGTTGTTTTTGCGGAGGCGACTGGCCTGTATCGCTGCTTGCAGGGAAATACAGTACAATATGGAAGGCTTACCTGGAAATATTGGAAGAGTCATTAACCGTGCAGGAGCAGGATCAGGTTTTATATTATTCGGCTAAAGATTTTTATACTATAAAAACCCGGGATAAAGCAGGAAATACATGGAAGTGATCAATGGTGTTTTATATCATGCGGTGGGCGCTTCCAGTGCAGCTCTTTGTTATACACCTCAAAAGAAAGTGAGAGGGTGGGCCTGGCAAACTTATTGGCTGGCACAGGCATTTGTATGCTGGCTGTTGTTGCCGGTACTCGTGGCTATCCTTACTATTCCGCAATTGATGACGGTATTGCATGAAGCACCAGCTTCGGCCATGCAACGTTCCTTTATCCTGGGAATGGCTTATGGAATAGGGGGAACAGCTTTCGGTATAGCAATAAAGTATGTAGGCTTTTCATTGACCTATGCCATTTCTGTAGGTATTAGTTGTGTGCTGGGCACTTTGTTGCCACCATTGGTGAATGGAACTTTGCAGGAAATATTCCACCGCCCTGGTGCTGGTTTTTTGTCAACAGGTATTGTATTGGGTGTGGCAGGAATAGCTCTTTGCGGATTGGCCGGAAGAAAAAAGGAACAGGACCTCGAGAAGATATCCGGAGCATCCATGAAATTTTCACTGGCAAAAGGATTGCCGCTTTGTTTCCTCGCAGGTGTTTTATCAGCCCTGTATGGGTTTTCGATTGACCAGGGGCAACCCATTGCAGAGGTAGCCGCCGCTCATGGCGCCGGTAATTTTCAGGGAAACGTGATCTATCTTTTTTCTAACTCCGGTGCTTTTGTGACAACGATGATTTATTGTTTATACCTGCACCGGCAACAAAAAACTTTTCATGAGTACCGTACGGTGAAAGAAGGAAATAGTTTTTTACCTGGTAATTATTTAATGGCGGCATTGACCGGCCTGCTTTGGTATGGACAGTTCTTCTTTTATGGCCTGGGACATGTGCGTATGGGAAATTTCAAATTCACCAGCTGGACCATTCACATGATCATGCTGGTATTGTTCAGCTCATTGGCCGGGTTGTGGATGAAGGAATGGAAGCAGTGCAGGAAACCAACTTTACTGGTGTTGATGCTGGCTTTAATAGTATTGGTAATGGCCGTGCTGGCTTTGACCTATGCCAATTATACAGCATCCGTTGAATAACAGATAAGCAACATGCAGAGTAATCATACTATACCTGTTACATCATTGCCCATCTTCCTGGTGGGTGCCGGAGGTATTGTAACCACAGCGCATCTTCCTGCATATCAACAGGCAGGTTATACTGTGAAAGGTATCTATGATCTCGATCAGCAAAAAGCAAAAACGGCTGCACAGGCTTTTGCCCTTCCTGCGGTGTATGATAAGCTGCAGGATATGGTGAATGATGCAAAAGGGGATGTGATTTTTGACCTGGCCGTACCGGCAACAGCCATTCCTTCTTTGCTGGAGCAATTGCCTGATAAAGCAAATGTGCTGATGCAAAAACCAATGGGTGAAAACCTGGCAATGGCAAAGCAGATACTGGGGATTGTGCAACGGAAAAAAATGCTGGCGGCTGTGAATTTCCAGCTTCGCTATGCTCCTTTTATCAAAGAAGCAAGAAAGATGCTCGAAGAAGGATTATTGGGAGAGTTGCTGGACATTGAAGTGAATATAAATGTGTACACACCCTGGCATTTATGGGATTTCCTGTTTGAATCACCACGGGTGGAGATATTGTATCACAGCATTCATTATATAGACCTGGTGAGAACATTCCTGGGAAATCCTAAAACAGTGTATGCAAAAACAACCGGTCATCCTGCGATGAAACAACTGGCATCAGTGCGGTCGAATATCATTATGGATTATGGGCAATATAAACGGGCGAATATATTAACGAATCATTGCCACCAGTTTGGTAATGAAAAACAGCATTCTTATATAAAACTGGAAGGAAGTGCAGGGGCTGTGCGTATAGGTTTGGGTGTATTGCAAAATTACCCGCACGGCGTAACAGACACATTTGAATATTTTTTGTTGAATGATAAGGATAGTAAATGGAAAACAAAAGATATCAAAGGCAGTTGGTTTCCCCATGCTTTTGCCGGGAGTATGGAGCAGTTGATGCTGGCAGCAACCGGAAAAATCAGTAAGCCTGATAATTCGGTGGAAGATGCGATCTATACCATGGCTTGCGTGGAAGCGGCTTACCGCTCCAATGAGCAGGGTGGGGTATGGCCGGAAATATAAACGCGAATGACACTAATACAAATCAGACTAAACGGTCTCATTCATATAGCAGTTTGACAGGCAGTCAAATGCACAAGCAATCACGGGGGAACGGTTCTCCGATCCCCCTCTTTTATTTTCAAAAACGATGAGCATGCTATTTCCTGCTAAAAAAATGTTGAGTGTATTGATATGGATGATGAGCAGTGTTGTATTGCATGCTGCCGGAGGGGAACCTGTGCTGCTGCTGTATCCATCCAATGCTCCTGCCCGCGTAATATTTGGTGTGCAAAAATTACAGGCGTCTTTACAGCAATCGGGATACATGGTGACGGCCGGTAATCAATCAAAAAAAGTTTCAAAAGGCTGGACGATCACTTTAACAACGACTATCACGGATGATCCGGGAAAAGAAGGTTATATCATCCATTCTTCCGGGAAAAATATCCGGATATCTGCCAAAGATGCTTCCGGTTTATTATATGGAAGTATGGAACTGGCGGAAAGGATCAGTGATGCTAAATCAATACCGGTTTCTATCAATATAAAAGATAAACCGGAAATGGTATTGCGCGGCGCTTGTATCGGTGTGCAAAAACCTTATTATCTCCCTGGCAGGAATGTATATGAATATCCATATACACCGGAAACATTTCCCTGGTTTTATGATAAGCAGCTTTGGATTCAGTACCTGGATTCAATGGTGACCAACCGGATGAACTCGCTTTATCTCTGGAATGGCCACCCATTTGCTTCATTGGTAAGAGTGAAAGAATATCCTTATGCAGTGGAAGTGGATG
>CBHEUU010000529.1:0-3897 GCA_965990355.1 uncultured Chitinophagaceae bacterium | reverse complement strand
GTCCCTGGTCAGTCGAAATAGCCACGAAAGTAGTATAGGTGATTACTTTCGCCTTTGAATTGAGTAGTTCTGATTGCTGTGCTATAGTTGCCTGCAGGCTATTGTCAACCTTGATGATCTCCGATGGCTGATCATAGACAACACTATTGAGTGTAATACTCTGAGCTTTCAGGTTATCATCTACTTTTTGTAATACTTCTATCATTTTAGCATCACCACCTACCAGGTTGATCACTGCGGGGTGAATATAGTTGATGAATTGCTTATACTCACCGGCTTTAAAGTGGGCAGACATTATATTGGCATTAGCCATTAAGGCAAGGGCTTCTTTGCTTTGTGTGGTATCAGATTGAGCGTTGCTGTTATAAAAACAGGTTAAGAAAAGAATCGTGGTAATTAATATTCTCATGTTGTTGGTTTTAGTAAAAATAACCCAACTACTCATAAAAATCCCACGCCCCGGCCCTTTCCACCGCTTCCATTCACCACCATTCTCATTCCGAAGCGTAATTTCATTCAACATTTCGAATTCCATTTTGCCGGGTCCATCAAATGCTTCGTCAAATTGAATAATGATCTTGTTACTTAAATGCATATACCGCCCGAGGTTTTGAATCAGTGACCACTACAGTCGCTCTATCATCATCCAGGAACTGGATCTCCTGAAAAGCAATTAAAGATGACAGCATTTTGCCGGATCTGATCACAGGCAGCCTGATCAGGAACAAGGGCATGTAAAAACCGTTGACCTTCAGTGAGATTGATTTTTTGTTTGCTACAGCCTGTGAAAAAGCCGCCCTATTCCCTCTTTGTGGTATTGCCCAGCCTATCCTTTAATTGTACTTTCACTCCATAATTCCCTACTATCTTCCAGTTCCCTTTCAATTAAATGCTTAATAAGACACAACTTACCTGTATCAGAGCATTTTAAAATCCATACCCTGCCTTCTCATCAGAAAGCGTCATTGATTAAACCAATCCAACCCTGAACAACCTTACACATGTATACCCTCCAAACCGGTATGCGCTTTGAAACATTTATAACCTTACCTAATCAAACTGAGGATTTTTATGAAAAAACTTTTACTTGCCTCGCTGCTATGCGCAGTGTTATTTCTCTCATCCCTGAATCAGTCATACGCCCAATTTTTCTGGCGACTCTCCGGCAACAATGATGCAACCAATACTTCAAGATTGGGCACCCTGAATTCCCAGCCCCTTAGAGTATTTACAAAGAATGTCGAAAGAATGCGGATTGATACCTCGGGCCGGGTAGGTATTGGCACCACGGCCCCACATGCATCGGCCATCCTTGATCTCAGCACAACCAACAAGGGCTTTCTTGCTCCAAGGATGACATCTGCCCAACGTAATGCCATTCCCTCACCCGCTAATGGACTACTTGTTTATCAAACCGACGGCACCCCAGGCTTTTATTATTTCAATGGGATTTGGAAATCAGTCACTAATGCATCAGGTAGTTTTGCCAACACATCCCTGTCCAACCTGGTACATCCCACGGCTATTAATGCAGACCTGCTGCCAGGTATAAGCAATACAAGGGATCTCGGCTCATCTGCCCTTGGCTGGAAATCGCTTTACCTGAACGATGCCGTATATCTGAACGGTCTTCGCTTCTTACATGGAGATGTTTCGGGTAATACTTTCACGGGTATTCAGGCTGGTATATCAACTACCGGCAGTAACAATACTGCCAATGGGTTCCAGGCTTTGTACAGTAACTCTTCCGGTGGCGGCAATGTGGCCCTGGGATACAGCAGTCTTCCTTTGAATACCACCGGTGATAATAATATTGCTATCGGGCCAAGCGCACTCGGGAGCAATACCGATGGATTTGAGAATATTGCCATCGGTGGCAATGCTTCTTTTCTTGGCAGCAGCACTACGCGGAATATCGCTATCGGTTATGAGGCACTCTACAATAATCTCGGTCAAAGCAATATGGCTGTGGGGTATCGTTCCATGTACAATAATGTGTATGGAGAAATCAACAGTGCATTCGGTTTTGGCGCCATGAGTGATAATACAGAAGGTTGGTTCAACAGCGCTTTTGGTTATGGTTCCATGACACTGAACAACGGGACTTCCAATACAGCCATGGGCACCTATAGTTTGTTTTACAACCAAAGCGGATCAAATAACGTGGCGCTTGGATTTCAAAGCCTGATCAATAGTGCCACCGGCTCCAGCAATACTGCAGTAGGAAGCAGTGCGGGCTTTAATGGCTCTGATCTTAATGCGGTTACTTTTATCGGAAGCAGTACCGGCTCTACAATCGACAACGTGTATAACAGCACAGCAATCGGTTCGCTTACCCAATCCACGGCATCCAACCAGGTACGTATCGGCAATGATATGGTTACTTCTATTGGTGGTTATGCCAATTGGACCAATCTTTCTGACGGACGTTTTAAAAAGAATATGAAAGAAGATGTGCCCGGGCTTGAGTTCATCACTAAACTGCGACCCGTTACTTATACATTGGATATTGATGGTTTGGAAAAAGCATTGGAAACGCCATCTTCCATTACAGGTAAAGGCAATCTTCTTAAGGGAATGCGTGCCCCAACTGCACAGGAGAAAAAACTCAACCAACGGGAAATTTCAGCCAGGCAGGCAAAAGCACAGATCGTACATACAGGTTTTGTAGCACAGGAAGTGGAGAAAGCAGCGCAACAACTCAACTATAATTTCAGTGGTGTGGATGCACCAAAAAACGCTAAAGATTTTTATGGACTTCGCTATGCGGAATTCGTTGTTCCTCTCGTGAAAGCCGTACAGGAGCTGGATGAAAAAACCAAAGAGATTGACGATCTTAAGAAAAAAAACGCGGAACTGGAAGAGCGGTTGAAACGGATAGAAGACCTGGTTACAAAAAGTGCGACAGGCAGCACTACACAGGCTTTTCTTTCCGGCGCTCAACTGGATCAGAATGCGCCGAACCCATTCAGGAGTAATACCGTCATCAACTATACTATCCCCGAAAATGAGGGAGTTGGCCGGATTGTTATAACTGATATGAAAGGAAGTGTTATCCGCAGCTTTACTCTAAATGGCAAAGGCCGCGGACAGTTGCAATTAAATAGTGGCTCTATCGCTGCAGGAGAATATGTGTATAGCTTATGGCTGGGAGAGCGGGTAGTGGCATCAAAAAGGATGACAATAGCGAAATAAGAGTTCATAAATCATTGTTGGTGTGCTGTTTGTTATCAGCACACCAACAATAACATTCATAACAGCTTTATGCAAATTCCTTTGCTCGTGCAATTCTTTTATCTTTCAGCAACTTCTTTTAGTTTATTCAATGCCTTAGGCCAGGTTTTCTCAAAATAGCCTTTAAAATCTTCGTTGCAATCAATCGCTACTTCAAAGGTGGTTCCTCCATTTTTTTCTTCTAGAAAATATTCCTCCATTGCATTGGCCCAGCTTTCAATAGCCGGCCCTTCAGTAATTTCCTTATCGCCGTCAAGAAGTCCGATATGCTTAATCGAAATTTGTTTATTGGGAATATTCTCTACAATCTTTGACACCATGCCTTCACGCTTACCTTCTTTGCTGGTGCCTACAAACCATATTTTGGCACCTTTATCCCAACTGCCTTCAAAGGTAGAAGTAGGATTGAATTCGGCGGTCCATTCGCGATACAACGTTTTGTCTGTAACTGCATTAAACACTTTGGATGCCGGAGCTTTGATATTGACATTAAAATGTAACTTTTCCATGTTGTTAATGTTTTAAGATGAATACCTGTTGGTTTTATAATTGAAAACGATCTTATGCGAATCATTCAAACCAAAATTAACAAGCCCTGGTCAATAATCCGGTGTGTGAATACGCCAAAACAAAGGGGTGGTTGCGACAGCCAGTAATCAGAGC
>CBHEUU010000528.1:0-3905 GCA_965990355.1 uncultured Chitinophagaceae bacterium | reverse complement strand
TGGGCAATCAACTGATGTATTTTGAAACGGGACAGGGAAGTTCACTTTCTGCCAATGCGCATGAAGGTGTGGACCAGCAAACCTGCGAAGCAAGGGCTTATGCAGTTGCCCGGCATTTTGATCCGTTGCTGGTGAATACAGTAGTAGGGTTCATCGGCCCGGAATATCTTTTTGATGGGAAACAGATCATCCGTGCTGCACTGGAAGATCATTTTTGCGGTAAGCTGCTTGGCTTGCCAATGGGTGTTGATATTTGTTATACCAATCATGCCAACGCCGACCAGGATGATATGGACAACCTGCTTACTTTACTGGGTGTGGCTGGTTGCAATTATATCATGGGCGTTCCCGGCTCGGATGATATCATGCTGAATTATCAATCTACTTCTTTTCATGATGCTTTATACCTGAGAAGGGTATTGAATAAACGCCCCTCACCCGAATTTGAAAAATGGTTATTGCAGCAGGGAATTATGAATGAAGAAGGAATGGCGTTGCCGAGAACGTCAACGCATCCTTTATTAAATATATAACATGCCTTTATTGCCTTCTTTAAAGCCTTCTGTTCACGCCGATGCATGGTCATCACTGCGTACACTAACCGCAGCGCGCATTGCATTGGGCAGGGCAGGTGTGGCCATACCACTGAAAGAAGTGCTGGCTTTAAAGATGGCACATGCGCATGCAAGGGATGCAGTGTATGCTGAACTGGCAACAGCCAGGTTATTAAATGAGTTAGCTGCTTTTCAATTGCCGGTATTCAACCTGCATAGCCAGGCAAAGGACAGGTTACACTACTTACAGGACCCGGGACTCGGCCGTCAACTTGATCCTGGCTCCATTCCAAATGATATTCAGCATAACGACCATGGCGGTGTGACCATTATTGTGGCAGATGGATTGTCTGCTACTGCTGTGAATACGCATGCTGTTCCTTTACTGCAGCAATTGATTCCTGCTTTACAACAAACAGGTAAACGTATCAATTCAATTGTTTTAATTGAGCAGGGACGTGTGGCAATAAGTGATGAAGCAGGAGCTTTATTCAACGCTGATATGGTAGTTATGCTGATCGGTGAAAGGCCTGGACTGACAGCCGCAGATAGCATGGGTGCGTATCTTACTTATAAACCCCGTATTGGCCTGACTGATGAAAGCCGTAATTGCGTTTCAAATATTCATACAGGTGGTTTGTCATATACAACTGCAACAAGCCGTATTGTGTACCTCGTAAATGCAGCATTTCAACTTAAGCAATCAGGGATTGCTCTTAAAGAAGAAGAAGGTAAATTGTTAGAATGACTACGTATGCATGTGTATGCTGCGCAAAATCATTCACTCTTCAACACAATCGTTTGCTATAAACAATCGTTCGCGAAATCAACCGCATAAACACGCAAATATTTCAGTGTATACATTTAGTTAACGCTAGCGTAATTACCTATTAACATTTCCTTAAGATGCGTTGCTGAGTTTTGCCGCAAATTGAAAGTATGAAACTCAAAACGTTACTGCTTATTTTACTTTCCCTTTGTTCATATTTGTCTTATGCACAATCGACTTTTTCTTATGCACAATTGACCGTTAGTGGTTCTGTTAAAGATGAAAAATCTGAACCAATGGTCGGTGTTACGGTTTCACTGGAAAACAAAACCGGTTCATTTAAAAGATCTACACAATCAGGCAATGATGGTTCTTTCAGCATCGGTGGCGTACCCGCCGGTACTGATTATAAGATTGCCTTTTCTTATGTTGGCTATGCATCGCAGGTGCTGGACACACTTGTACTTGCGCAAGGCATGCCGCTTAATTTTAATATCAATCTGCAACCTACTGCACTGCTGAGCGATGAAGTAGTGGTGGTAGCGTATTCAACGCAGAAGAAAGTAAACCTTACTGGTGCAGTGGACCAGGTATCGGGTAAAGTGTTTGAGAACCGTTCCATTCCCAACGTAGCGCAAGGCCTTCAGGGTTTTATTCCCAACCTTAACATTACAATGGGTGATGGGAAACCAACTCAATCACCAACATTTAATATCAGAGGTAATACTTCTATCGGCCAGGGCGGTAATGCACTGGTATTGATTGATGGAGTGGAAGGCAATCCTGCATTGCTTAATCCCAATGATATCGCGAATGTAACAGTATTAAAAGATGCGTCTTCTGCAGCTATATATGGAGCACGCGGTGCATTTGGTGTAGTACTGATCACAACTAAATCGGCTGAAAAGGGAAAAACAAACATCACTTATTCCACTAACTTTTCTCTTAAATCACCCATCGTCAGACCCGAATACGTGACCAATGGTTATGAATTCGCTAAGATCTTCAACGATGCATGGAGCGCCTGGAACGATTACTCACAGTTTCCGCAAAATGTGAACAAGACCGTGAAGTTCTCCCAGGAATACCTGGCTGAATTGGAGCGCCGCAATAATGATCCTTCTTTACCAAAAGTGGAAGTGAATGCCAATGGCGAATACGTATATTATGCCAATACAGACTGGTATGCTCTTTTATATAAGAAGAACACCTTTGCAATGGACCATAACGTGTCTGTAAGCGGCAGCAATGAAAAAGCCTCTTACCTCATCTCTGCACGTTATTATGGTCAGGATGGTTTGTTCCGCTACAATACGGATGATTATAAGATGTATAATATCCGTGCAAAGGGAAGCATACAGGCTTTGCCCTGGCTGCGTATTGAGAACAACACCGATTTCTCCAACATGCTTTACCACAATCCGCTTAACGTAGGTGAAGGCGGCGGTATTTGGAGAAATATTGCAGACGAAGGACATGAAATGTCTCCGTTGTACAATCCTGACGGCACGCTCACTTATTCTGCCGCCTATACAGTTGGTGATTTTGTATATGGCCGCAATGGTATTGACTTCGACCGCCGCATTTTGCGAAACCGTACTTCAGTAACCACTGAGTTTTTCAATAATAAGCTCCGTCTGAAAGGTGATTTCACTTTCCAGGAATATGATAATAATTCAAAACAGATCCGTGTACCGGTCCCTTACAGCCGGAAACCAGGGGTAATCGAGTATGTGGGCTCCTCTACTAATGACATGAATGATTCTTATGCAGAGACACAATATCTTGCTACCAACCTGTATGCTGAATACGAGAACACATTGGCAGCAAAACATTATTTCAAAGTGCTGGGTGGTTTTAACTACGAACAATCTACTTACAAAGGATTGAGCACTCAGCGTAATGGTCTGATCTATGACGATGCACAAAGTATCAATCTTGCATTAGGTACTGCCATCACTACAGCCGGCCCTTACGAGCAATGGAATGTAAAAGGCGGTTTCTTCCGTGTAAACTACAGCTTTGATGAAAGATACCTGTTGGAAGTGAATGGCCGTTATGACGGTTCATCTAAATTCCCAGCTGATAAACGGTACTCTTTCTTTCCGTCTTTTTCTGCAGGATGGAGAGTTTCCAAAGAACCTTTTTGGACTGTTTCAAAAAACAGTATTTCTGATCTGAAGATCAGAGCTTCTTATGGGTCATTGGGTAATGGGAGCATAGCTTCCTATTCTTTCCTTGAAAGATTTGACATACTCCAATCCGGCCGGGTGTTAGGCGGTGTAAGACCGCAAACTACCAGCCAGCCTAACGTATTACCTGATAACCTGACCTGGGAAAAAGCAACTACTACTGATATTGGCATTGATGTAAGTTTCCTGAGAAACCGTTTGCAGGTTACTGCTGATTGGTATATGCGAAATACAAAGGATATGTTCACCAAAGGCCCGACATTGCCTGCTGTATTTGGAACTAACGTACCACAAGGCAATTATGCCGACCTGCGTACAAAAGGCTGGGAAGCCGTAGTAAGCTGGAGAGACAATGGCAAGATTGGTGGTAAACATTTTGGTTATGGTATC
>CBHEUU010000527.1:0-3914 GCA_965990355.1 uncultured Chitinophagaceae bacterium | reverse complement strand
CCTGCTGGCTGACTTTTAAAACCGGGAATACGACAACATTTTATTTCCTGCTGGCAGCACTATTGGTTTATTTGCTGGGTACTTTTTTTGTAACGATGGCAGCCAATGTGCCACTCAACAATGAGCTTGACAAGTTAAATCTCGCCGCAGAGCCCGCTGAAACGATCAGGTCTTTCCGCGAAAAATTTGAAACAGGGTGGAATAAATGGCATCATATACGGACTTATGCGTCAATACTTGCTTTTCTGCTCACCATTCTTTCATTTATTAAAAAAGCATAAACGCGGCCAACGGGAATTAAAGCAGGTTTTATACCTTTAATTTTATGAAAGATCAGGCAGATTTCAGGGCTCATTTGCAGAAGTATATCACCATTACAGATGAGGAATTCTTCCTGGCATTAGATTACTTTTCTGAAGAGACCCTGAAAAAGAATGTCTTCCTCGTAAAAGAAAATACCAAAGTAAACAATACCTGGTGGGTGAAGAAAGGCTTACTTGTTTCTTCCTTTACGGATGAAGAGGGAAAGGAACATGTTATCCAGTTTGCTACTGAAAACTGCTGGATAACCGATCAGAATGCTTTTTATAACCAGGCCCGGTCGATCTTCAATATTGTATGCCTTGAAAAGAGTGAGCTGCTTTGCTTAAGTTTTCAAAACAGGGAAAAACTTTGTAAAGACATACCGGCAATGGGAGATTTTTTCAGACGGAAGGCCAATGACAGTTTTGTAAAGCAGCAAAAAAGGCTGCTGACCTATATGACCGCAGATGCAAAGAAAAGATTCTCTCTTTTGCTGGATGAATATCCCGGCCTGCAGCAACGGGTATCAAAAAAAATCCTGGCCGCTTACCTCGGAGTTTCCAGGGAAACATTAAGCCGCCTCTGACTAATCATGCCGGATTAGTGATGTATGTCACCAGTTTTTAATAGCCACTGTTTCACCTTTGCAGTACAACAAACATTTATACAATGAAAAGTATCGTATTTGCAGTGGCTGTTTTACTATTCGCAGTATCTTGCACATCACCCAACCCCTCACCGCCCGGCGAGGGGCTTGAAGAAGCAAACAAGGCCATTGCCGAAAGCAACGCTATTTATTTCCAGTCTTATGTAAAAAATGATTCCTTTATTTTTATCGACCGCTATGCAGATGATGCCTGTATTATGGCACCCGGCTCACCACAACTTTGCGGAAAGGAAAATGCGGCGCGTTTCTTCAGGGAATCATACAATAACTATGGAATGCGGAATGGCAAGTTCATCACCACTGCTGTTTATGGCGATGGAAAAGAATTTGTAACAGAAGAAGGGCTTTGGCAAAGTTTTGATGCCGATGGCAAACTATTTGATGATGGCAAGTTTCTCGTGTTATGGCGAAGAACAGAAAAAGGATGGAAAATGTTCAGGGATTCATTTAGTTCTAACCGTAAATAAAAAAGATAACTATGACGAATACTATTGATCAATTCAGGAAATTACACCAACAGGAAGAGCCTTTACTTATCGGGAATGTCTGGAATGTGCAAAGCGCCCGGGTTTTTGAAAAACTGGGATTTAAAGCGATCGCCACTTCCAGTTCTGCAGTAGCAGAAACATTGGGCTATGCAGATGGCGAAGCAATGAGTTTTGAAGAATACCTTTTTATTATTAAAAGGATCAGCAAGTCAGTCAGTCTCCCACTCTCGGTAGACCTGGAAGCAGGCTATGGCAATTCTGCAGATGCAATTGTAGAAAACATAAAGCGGCTGCATGAACTCGGTGTGGCAGGAATAAACCTGGAGGATTCCATCGTTTCAGCAGGTAAAAGAAGTATCGTAGAAGCTGGCGCATTCGCAGAAAAGGTAAGCACGATCGTCAATCGCCTGACTGATTCCAAAATTGAGATATTCATTAATCTGCGCTCCGATGTCTTCCTGTTGGGGCTTCCAGGCGGAGTGGACGAAGCTGTAACAAGAGCAACGCTGTATACAAAAACAGGGGCAAGTGGATTATTCTTCCCTTGCGTTACACAATTGGAAGATATTAAAGCATTGACGAAAGCATCAAGCCTTCCGCTCAATGTAATGTGTATGCCGGCCCTTCCGTCTTTTGCAGAATTGAAAAAAGCTGGCGTAAAACGGATCAGTATGGGAAATTTCCTGAACGGGACTATTTATAAAAAGCTGGAAGTAATTACCCAGGATATTGTGAAAGAAGGAAACTTTCAGCCGGTTTTCGCTTCCTGAATAAATTAAAAGGTTTCATTCAGGTTCAGGAAGAAACCTTTTCTTCCATAATTACCAAAGGCATAATCCAGGCAAAGGTTGGTGCGGGTTGATTTATTAAACAATATACGCAAACCCGCGCCGCCTGCTGGTTGCCACCGCTGAAATAGTTTTGTGCCAAATTTATCATTGGCTGTTTGCACATTGAAGAAAGCAACCCCACTCAGGAATTTATTTCTTGTGATGGGAAAGCGGTATTCTGTTTCTGAATAAAAATATTGTGTGCTTTTAAAGTAAGCAACAGTATACCCTCTTCCACTACGGCTTCCCGGGTCCTTACCCGTACCGGGAAGTTCGAGGTAAGGCAAAGCCCCACTTAATACAAAAGAACCCCAGCTCCAGAAGGCAAGCACATGTGTTGGGTCCCGGGCAGACAGGCTCCAGTATTTTCTAAAATCGGGAGTTACCTGTATTGCGCTTTTTGAGCTGCCCATCCAGGTTTGGTTGAAACGAAAACTCAGATCTGCATAAATTCCTTTGTAAGCCCTGTTCTGGTTATCACGAGTGGTATATGCTGCGCTGAAGAGAAGACCATTCGACATGTAATGGTCCCGGTTAAATCCATAACGATCGCTATAGATATTATAAGGTGTTGAATCAGTAAGAGAATTTTTATCCCTTATATTCCTTCTTATATCAAATGACACACCGGCTCCAATAAAGATATTGTCCTTGATCTGTTTATATATCTTTTCCCTGAAATTATAAAACTCTGCATGCAATACATAACCCTTACGTTGAGGATTGCTTAATATCTGATCGGCTTTGCTTCCATCATCAGCAGCGTTGCCGATCCCCAAACCAAAATCAGGTGTCACGGTTTTAGCAGCAACAAGGCTCCCTTGCAAATTCCATTTATTACCGGGAGTAAAAATATTATGGCTCAGATAAAAATAAATAATGCCCTTGGTGGTAACAGAAGCAGATGTGGCTGCGACCGACATAAAAGTTTTAGGATCGCGTCCTAATACTTTTCCTGCTACAGCCTTAATCCCTATCTGTGCTCCGATAGTAGGATTCCCGGCAATATTGGGCATCAGGGTGATGCTTGACCGCTTTCGCTTAGGATCGGGCTTCCGTTTTGGATGAAAGACATCAGTAAATAAATCAGATATATCATATTGCTTGTACATGATAGTATCAACAGGGTTGGTTATTCTCAAAGTGTCTGCCGGGAGAGGTTTATTTTTTGAAGTGTCTGTAACCACCTGGGAATTGGCTGCTGCAAGTACCCCTGCAAGCAGGAATAATAGCAAAAAGAACCTTCTGCCAGATGGAGTTATATCTTTCCTGTTGAATAAGATGCCTGAAGTCAAAATATCATGGATGCGTTAAAAAGGCAATAGATACAAATTTCAAACCAGAACTCCGGAGACGGCTGAAAGGAGATTATGATTACTTTTAAGAACAGATTCAACTCAGCTTATGACCCGGAGAACCAATTTAAAAATCGCACAGCTAAAGGTAATTATTGTAGTCTGGTTAATAATCGGTGTAATGATTGCCTTATATGACCACCTGGTATGGCTTACCCATACTTCACTGGGGCCTGCTCCCGGGTATTCGCTTACCTCTTCCATTATTGTCAATATGATTGCAGCACTTGTTGGCGCGCTGCTCGGCGGCAGCCTTCTGGTGTTTTATATC
>CBHEUU010000526.1:0-3916 GCA_965990355.1 uncultured Chitinophagaceae bacterium | reverse complement strand
TGTACCCTGTAGAAGTAACGCTTCATTACAAAATCTATTTCAATGAAGATGTAATAGAAGCCTGGACAACTATCAGGCACCAGGAAAAGAAGCCTGTGATCCTTACCCAATACGCCTCCTCTCTATTGCATTTTAATGCAGACACATACTGGCTCACCCAATTTCACGGGGATTGGGCCCGGGAGATGAACCCGGTTGAAGAAAAACTAAATAACGGTATCAAATCAATTGAAAGTAAACTGGGCGCCCGTACAAACTTTTACCAGACACAGGTTTTCTTTCTTTCACTCAATCAGCCTTCTTCCGAAACAGAAGGCGAGTTAATTGCCGGCACACTTGCCTGGACTGGCAATTTTAAATTCAGCTTTGAAGTAGATCAGCGCAATGGCCTTCGTGCCATATCGGGAATAAACCCGTTTGCATCAGAATATCATTTACAAGCCGGGGAGCTTTTTACCACTCCATCATTCATTTTCACTTTCTCTGCAAATGGTAAAGGCCAGGCCAGCCGCAGCCTTCATCGCTGGGCCAGGAATTATGCAGTACTGGATGGAAAAGAACCCAGGATGACATTGTTGAACAACTGGGAGGCAACCCATACCAGCTTTACAGAAGACAAACTGGTAGAGCTGTTTGATGAAGGCAAAAAACTCGGTATTGATCTTTTCCTGCTTGATGATGGCTGGTTTGGCAATAATTATCCACGCAATGATGATAAGAATGGGCTTGGCGACTGGCAGGAAGACAGAAAGAAACTTCCCAGCGGTCTGGGTTATCTCGTGAAGGAAGCAAATAAAAAAGGGATCAAATTTGGGATCTGGCTTGAACCGGAAATGGTAAATCCCAAAAGCGATCTGTATAAGCAACATCCTGAATGGCTGTTGAAATTACCCAACCGCGAAGAAAACCTGGGACGTAATCAGTTAGTACTTGATCTGATCAATCCCAAAGTACAGGATTTTGTATACGCGATCGTAGATGACATGATGACCAAGAATCCCGGCATTGCCTTTATCAAATGGGATTGCAACCGCAGCATGACCAATGCTTATTCGCCTTATCTTAAAGAACAGCAAACCCACCTTTATATTGAATACACCCGCAGCCTCTATAAAATAATGGAGCGGATCCGTATCAAGTATCCGCACCTGCCAATCATGCTTTGCTCAGGCGGCGGTGGACGCACAGACTATGGTGCCCTGAAATATTTTACTGAATTCTGGCCCAGCGATAACACAGATGGATTGGAAAGGATTTTTATTCAATGGGGTTACTCTTATTTCTTTCCTGCCAATACCATTTCTGCTCACATTACAAGCATGGGAAAACAACAGTCACTGAAGTTCAGAACAGATGTTGCGATGATGGGAAAAATGGGTTATGATATCCGGGTAAATAATTTTACACCCGAAGAACTGCAATTCAGCCAGGCAGCGGTAAAAACATATAACCGTATCAGCAATACCATCTGGCAAGGTGATCTTTACCGTCTGATATCTCCTTACGACGAAAACCGCGCAGTATTAATGTATGTAGCGGAGAAAAAAAATAAAGCTGTACTTTTTAATTATTTTACTAATCCGCGCAGAAAAGATATCTTCTCAAGAGTATTGTTAGCCGGGCTTGACCCCGCAAAAAAATACAGGCTGAGAGAGATCAATCTTTTCCCCGGAACAAAATCAACGCAACCCGATAATGAAAAGGTTTTTTCCGGTGAATACCTGATGAATATTGGTCTTAACCTGGCACCAGGGCGCTCCTTACCTATGACCAGCCAGGTGTATGAATTAACAGAAGAATAGTTACTACTATTAAAATAACTCCATGAAAAAAAGTTTCATTCTCCCGCTACTGCTGGTTTCTTTTGGTGCAAACGCTCAACAACACAGCCTGGAACAGCTTTGGCAAACTGATACTACTATAGCCATTCCTGAATCGGTATTACCTGTGCCAAAGGAAAAGCTCCTCTATATTTCTTTGATAGATGGTGGTGGCTGGGATGCAGATGGCAAAGGCGGAGTAGCCAAAATGAGTGCTGACGGAAAGAACTACGAGGCTAATTGGATCACCGGCTTGAATGCACCAAAAGGTATGGGAATCCTGGGCAAAAAACTATACGTAGCAGACATCAGCGAAGTGGTGGTGATTGATATCACTATCGGTAAAATAGTAAAGAAAATAGCGATCGATAGTGCAAAAGCCCTCAATGATATTACGGTCGACAATAAAGGAATTATCTATGTGTCGGATTCAAAGACAGCAAAGATCTGGCGGATCGAAAATGATCAGCCAGTTTTGTTCCTTGAAAACATGAAGGGTGTAAACGGCCTGAAGGCTGTAGGCAATGAGCTGTATATTGCATCGGGCAAATCATTTGTAAAAGCAGATGATCACAAGCAAATTGTTCCTGTAGCTGAATTGCCACAAGGCGGTGATGGGGTTGAACCGCTAGGCAACGGTGATTTTATTGTCACTGCATGGGCAGGTTACATTTTTTATGTACATAAAGATGGATCTATAGAAACCTTGCTGGACCTTCATCTCGAGAAAAAGAATACAGCAGATATTGGTTATGATGCAGAGCAGAAGATACTTTATGTTCCCGGCTTCAATGCCAAAACAATTACCGCCTACAGGTTGAAATAATTCTGTTATCACAACCTGATCTCAACACTGCTGCCCTTGCGTACAGAATAGCTTTTTTGTTTATCCTTATTAGTGACAACAATAAGGACTTTATCTTTTCCATCCCGTTTTACTTGCAGGTCGAAGGTGGTCCCAAATGAATGAATGTTTCTTAAAGCCATCTGGTCCCAACCCTCCGGCAGTCGTGGGCTGCAGGTAAAACTGTTAAACCCTGTGGGTCGCATCCCAAACATTCCTTCTGTAAAAATGCGGCAGTACAAACCGCTTTCAGCAGATAAATGACGTTGATTGCCCTCCGGATAAGCTTCTACCGCATAGGGAACATGTTCGCCAAGTAATCTTCTTCTTGAAAAATAACGAAGGAACTCCATGGCCTTTTCTGTTTCGCCGGCGGCAAGCACGCCGCGCAATGCATACAAAGTTGATCTGTCCCAGAAGGTCTTATTACCTGCAAGTGAAGCCAGGCCATCTTATGTCCATAATCTTTCAGAGAACAATGCAGCTATGGTCCCTGATTTCCGTTCAAAAATGTCTACGGTCAGCGGAGTTGTGATCCACGCTCTAAGTGTATCATTACCTTTATAATAACGGTAGGTGTCAAAGCCGTCTACTTTTGCCCCGAAGTACTTTTCAATATTTGTTCTTAAGGTTGATGCCTGTTTTTCGTACGTCTTCACTTGCGCGGAAGGCTTGCCCAATATTTTACCCAGGTACACGGCCGATCTTAATGCATCATAGTAGAGGGAGCTTGTATTCAGGTTAGCCTTGCCCGCGGGAAATCTTCCTTCCAGTTCATCACTGTCAGAGAATACCACACCTTCCTCATTGATCTTTCTTTTGAGATATTCAAGGCACCACTCGATCAATGGCCAAAGCACTTCAGCGGAATCACGGTTGCCATATGCCAGTGCATACCGTCCGGCACCATAGGCAATCATCGCCATATCTCCCCTGTCGCGCGCTCCCTGCCAAACACCATCCCCCTGGTCAATAATGGAGCTGGGAATCGGCTTATAGTCCGCATTCATATATCTTGCAAAAAGCCGGAAGGCATTCATCGCCGATTTATTGCCCGTTTCATCACCGAGAAAAGCAAAGAAAGGATTGTTGTATTCTGCCTGATCATTCGCCCAGATAGCTGCATAATAACGAAGCCCACCAGGACCATGCATAAGCCCCGCTTTAGTATTGTAAATGCTTTCTGTGCCTCGAAGTTTTGCAAAATCAAACATCGTATTCAATACCGGGTCTGGTGTTTCCAGTTTTAATA
>CBHEUU010000525.1:0-3917 GCA_965990355.1 uncultured Chitinophagaceae bacterium | reverse complement strand
TATGCCAAAATAGCGAATAGCATTAAAACGGTGGAAGTTGAAGGTGCAAGTCATTGTGGGTATATAACCCATCCCCGGTAAGCAGCAGACCTGATAATTTCGGCGGCTAAAGGAAAATAAAAGATCCGTAAGAATGTATACAGCTTATTTACAATTGTAGGTGAAAGTTTGCTTAAAAGTAGCTTCCCCACTTGAGTTCTTATTGGTGTTCACCCGTTCTACAGGAAAATTATGCTCATTATAAGAATAGGTCATAGTGCGCTTAAATTCCAGGGGATTACCGGTATTCATGGTATAATCCAGCGGGTTGTTGTTACTCAACACCGTTAATACCGGCTCGGGATCATAATTATCCCAGGCATAGTTGTTCATTAAAAATTTATAGTACTTAACAGAGGCATAGGGAGAGAATTTATTGTCATATGCTGCAACAATTATAGGCGGAATTGTCTCTGTGGGATGGGTAGTCCACGCATATTGCAGTTTGGTCACATTGTCATTGTCGTTATAGGTAACAGCAAGCTCCCACTCTCTGTCATTAGGCACACTGGCCGTATGCTCTACAATCTTGTTGAGCCGTTTCTTACTATCGTAATAAAAATTGTAGGTATAGTAATTGGTTTGTTCTACACCGCCAGCTATCGTAATGGAAACCTGCCCCACTGAAGGCAAGGCTTCAAAGATATTGGCATTATAGTTAGTTCTGATAGTGGCAGCAGAAGAAGTACGGATCACTTTGTCGGCAAACACTTCTATCACATACTCCTGTTGTCCATACTTATTGAACTTAGTGGCCTTGGATATATTGCCTTTGTTATCATACTGATATTCCCAGGAGGCTTCATTACCAAGCAGCGTCGTCGTTTCACCGGCAGGTGCACATACAGGATTGCCAGGACCGGGAGGAGGTCCCGAACTGCCATTTTTCTTGCAACCAGCTAACATGGCTGTCATCAACAAAACCGGCAATAGGACGTTGGTGAGCGCAAGTCCAGATATACTTTTCATAGTAGGTTATTTTGCACCAAAAGTAACCTACGGGGTAAGTGGCGCCTATCGTCTTTTTGAGTGATACATTGCAGTGCTCCACCTTGCATTTACATGTTCCCTAAGATCCAACATCGCCTGTTCTAACTTCTCCCTCTCGCTTATAACCAGCTATAATAACACCTTTTGATGTAATATGGCTTTCTGTTAGTGCAAACGCTGCTGGGATCGCGCCGTTTTCAAACAGCTTTTTTCCTTCACCAAGAATCAATGGGTAAATTTTGAGCCGGAGCTCGTCTACCAGGTCATGCTTAAGCAACTGCTGAATGAGCTTACTACTCCCCCACACCTGAATGTCGGCACCCTCCGAATTCTTGAGTTTTTCTATATCTGCCAAACCTTTGAGGAAAACAGTATTTTTCCAGTCCGATTTTTCTCTGGTCTGCGACAAAACATATTTGGTGCCATCATTGATGCCTGGCCAAAAGTCCGCATGTTGGGATTGGGGCCAGTAGGATTCGAAGATCTCAAATGTTTTTCTGCCCAAAATATAATCTGCCTGTTTCAGCTCTTCCTGCAATATTTTACGAAAAAGTTCATCACTATAGCGAGCCGTCCAGCCGCCATATTTGAAGCCGCCTGATGTGTCTTCTTCAGGTCCGCCCGGTGCTTGCATGATACCATCCAGTGTAATCATTGATAAAACGGTTATCTTCCTCATATACTATAGTTTTAAAATTGTTATTTACTTCAAAAAGCCATCCAGGTAATCTAAGATTGTTTTGGTCTGCATCATCAGGCTGACATGGCCCTGCGAAGGCACAATGGCCAATTGCGATTTTGGCATACCACCAAAATCAGCAAATACTCCACCGCCCAGTAGTTGATATGTTTTTATCAACTCAATTTTATCCATGCCATCATTGTCGCCTGCTATGATTAATACAGGTGCAGGAATTTTCGAAATATTGGAGTCCCCCAAATTGTATGGAACCCCAGCATAAGCAATCATCTGCTCTAAGAACTTTGTCCATTTTGTTTTATCAGGAGCCACTGCATCGTACGCGGCTTGCATTGGAGAGTTCGCAAAAAGCTCTGGCTTCATCTCTTTGAATGCATTGTTTATTTCAGGTAGCCAGCCATTGCTTTTATAAGTAGCAGAAATGATCACCAATTTTCTTAATCGCCTGGGGCTTTGTATAGCAAATTGATAAGCCACAGCGCCGCCAAAACTATATCCCACTACATCAGCACTGTCAATTTTCAGGTAATCCATTACTCCTTCTACATCACTTGCCAAAGTAGAATGCGATAATTTTCTATCGGAAAATGGTGTATGTCCATGTCCCTGCAATTCAATGGCAATTACTTTCCTGGTTTTTGATAGCTCAGGGATTAATTGGCCCCAGTTCATATCAATTGTCATAAAAGCTCCATGTAGCAAAACTATAGGGCGGCCTTCGCCATATACTTCGTAATAAACTTTGGTGCTATTGACAGATGCGTAGCCATTGCCGGAAGGTTTGATTTGTTGCCCGTTTGACCGGGATGCTGCAAACATAATTACAATTAGAAGCATCGATTTAAGAGAAATGCGTGTTTGAAGTAAATTTTTCATGCTGCTGTTTAATTTTTAATTGACAACACAAAACTAGAATTCCCTTCAGGACCTGATATGGTGTAAAAACGACAAATTAAGGGGGTGAAATTCCGCTAAAATATGTTTACCAAAGGTGGAAAGTCTGAAAATAGAAAGCCCGCCGTCGCTGAAGCTATGGCGGGCAATGCCGGGATGACTGAATTTGAGCCGCCTTCCTATTATAGTGTACTTATATCACTTTTTATAAATCTTCACTTTAGGATTCAGCTGTTTTTCAGCTTCGGGTGTTAATAACGATTTTAACGGACCTTCATTAAATCCAAAGCCGTCATTTATCGAAAGAATATATCCCATATCCCATTTCTTTTCGCCAAAGTTCCGGCTCATATCCACGCCCTGCTGTCCCAGTATCTCACCGGCATTATCGATTTTTGTATTGGCCTTTACACCATAGCCGGCTGAAAGGCCCGCTCCGAATTTCAGCCCTCCATCTACTATCTGGCCGTTTTGATCAAAGGTGATAAAAAGAGATTCCCCGATATGGGCACTTGCTTTTGCTTCGGCCCCACCCAGTTCGATCCCTTTCTCAAAAGCAGCCCCTATGCCCACGTTCAACGTAGATTGCCTGTTAGCGAAATTCTGCGTAAACTTAAAAGAAGCGCCTGCTGAAATACCAAAAGAGGCTTCTTCACAATTGACACTAAGTTTACCTACAATCATAGGTATCTCCAACTCAAAAGGACAGTCAGGCACCGGAGTTTTAAATGCTATACGCATCGAATCCTCACGGAAATAATCCTGCGGGTTGCAATAAGAAAATTCTACCCCGTCATGTACCGCAATTGATTTTATTTTAGACAGGTAATCAGCAGCCGCTCTGTAATAAGCACCTATGGCCAGATTTTTTTCAGGCGCAGCTATATAACCCCATTTGGAGCTTATAAAAAATACTTTCAACGCTTCGTTCTTTTTCTTCGTTTGCCAATCTACCCTTGCAATGGCTTTCCCCTGTAAATACTCAGACACAGCCGCATCAATCTTTTTACATTTTTCTTTAGCTGATATATGCTCGGTTTCGATAGATGCGGTTTTTTTTGTAAGAGTAGCTTTTAATTCAGCTATTCTCTTTTTAAGATTGACATCAATTGAATCGTTATAATCGGCCATCGCCCATTTTTGGTTTACATGTAAACCCAGTGATGCAAGTGAACGCACATAACGGTTGGGATTTTGAACATAAGACAATGGATCTCTTTGCAACTCCCTTACTCTTTCTTCCATGATCTTTTCGCCCTTATCTTCATAAAACTCAGCCATTGCCTGCACATCT
>CBHEUU010000524.1:0-3917 GCA_965990355.1 uncultured Chitinophagaceae bacterium | reverse complement strand
GAAAGTACAAATCTCCACTTTTTCACCACAATTCATTACATAATAGGCCATTTCCGTCAAGCCATTCCTGATCCATTTTTTTTCAAACATATTACTGCCCGGCTGTAAGCTGGTTTGGGCATTACAGAAAATACAAAGCAGAAGGGAGGTTAAAAACAAACAGGAATTTTTCTTCATGACCGGATCAGTGTTTTAAGTAGGTAAGCTATAATCATGACAATATATGTCAGGTTTCTCATAGATATTTATTTTACAGGGACTAAAATTATCCAGGGTTTCGCAGGCGGACAATACCGGGACGATAGTAATTGTATCTACCGGTATTCCGGTATTTTTTAACAGCCGGCCGCCAAATCAAAACTTTCTGCTATTTTTAAATTTTGGTTCAGTGACACCTAATACTCAATGAAAAAGTTTTGTTACCTGCTGATCTTTCTGACCTGTTATAGCCCTGGCAAAGGGCAATTACTATACTCACTGGATGATGACATGGCCTATATCACCAACCTGGAAAAGCAAGCAGAACAGGCTTCTTCCGACAGTGTGAAGGCTTATTTATATCTTAAGATCTCTTTCCTGAACCGGTTGGTTAATGATACGTCCAGAATAAAAGAGTATCTCAACAAAGGCATTGCCATGAGTGAGCCTTATCCTTTTTTAAAAGCCGCTTCCTGGTTTTATAAAGCCCAGCCCCTGTATGCAAAAAGAGAGATCCCAACGATAGAGAAATATTTTCTTACCGGCGATTCCCTGCTCCAGGCTTTTACCACACCTGAAGCCTATAAGATCAGGGCCTATATCTGGCATGCCTATGGTTCATTTCAGCAAATAAAAGGAAGTGATGAAGATGCTATGGATGTATTTGTGAATAAAGCACTGCCATTTGCAACCAGGTCGGGAGATCCTTTTATTATTGGCAATGTCAATAAAGCGGTGGCTATCTTGTTTATGAACGCCAACCAGCGTAGAAAAGCGGTCTCCTATCTTGAAACAGCCGCACTGAAAGTAGCGCAGTCGCCAAATGAACATCCGAACCGGTTGGAAACATTATGTGAGATTTATATTACTTCCGCTGAAAATTATTGCGCGCTGGAAGTGCCGGATTCTGCCCAACCATATCTTGATAGAGCCTGGCAGATGTTACATGACAAACCCAATTCCAATCTTAATCTTACCTATGCTTTTGCCGAAGGCTATTATTATCAAAAATTAACCCAATATACCAAAGCTATCCAGAGCTTTGATAAAGTTATAAATCTTGGCAAAAATATCCCCCTTGCTCAATTCAGTGTAAACAGGGCGTTGTATGCCAAATTCAAATCACTCTGGTTAAGCCGTCAATATGAAGCCGCCATTGCTACGATGCAACAATTGCTGCTCAGTCCGCTTATATTTCCTGTCGACAGAAAACTTTTTTATAAAGAACTTTCAGATGTGTATGCCGCTACAGGAAATAAGGGCGAGGCTTATAAATGGGCATCCGCCTATATAACCATCAGTGATAGCCTGTATAATGCGAAGTTTCAGAATGACCTGCTGGAACTGGAAAAAAAGTACAACGAAGCGGAGAATCAGAAAAAGATAGTGGCACTGCAGGTTGAAAAGGAAAAAGCCGAGCTCACCTCACGCAATAATAAATTGTTGGCCTGGTTACTGGGCATAGCCGGAGCTTTTTTTCTGCTGGCTACCGGTTTCATTTATGTTTATAACCGTAACAAACACAAACTGGCTGAACAAAGGGAACTGAATTATAAACAACAATTGAACTAAACCCGGCAGCAGCAACAACTGCAATTAACGGAAGCACTGCTGAAAGGTGAGGAAAAAGAGCGGAAACGTTTGGCCGGTGATCTGCATGATGGGCTGGGAGGAATGCTGGCTGGTGTAAAAATTAATTTATCAAGAATTTCAGCCAGCCAGAACAGTGCAGCTGTTACCAATGATCTGCCCGCTGTTATTCATCAACTGGATAAGTCGGTGAATGAGCTCAGAAGGATTGCCCGCAATATGATGCCGGAATCTTTGCTCAGTTCCGGGCTGGAAGTTTCCCTGAAAGAATTATGTGAATCCTTTATTACTGATAATTTAAAGCTCGATTTCCAGGCTTACAATATCCGGAACGATCTGCCGCAGGAAACACAGGCAACTGTATTCCGGATTGTGCAGGAACTTATCACAAATGCAATAAGACATGCTCAGGCTCATAACATCCTCGTGCAATGCAGCCAGAATGAAAACATCTTCTACATTACAATTGAAGATGACGGTAAGGGTTTTGACACAACGGTCACTGAAGCAAAGAAAGGCATTGGCCTGATCAATGTGAAGAACCGGGTTGATTATCTAAGGGGGAAATGGGATATTGAATCAACCCCCAATACAGGAACCACTCTAAATATTGAGTTTAATGTCGGCTAATAAAGAGAAAATAAATATCGCCATTGTAGACGATCACCCGATTGTGATTGAAGGTTTGCAAAAGGTGCTGATGCAGGCCTACCAGTATGTCAGCACGATATGCTTTACCAGCGGTAATGAGTTCATCCGCTTCTTATCAAAAGGAAAAAACAGTACAGATATTGTTTTGCTGGATATCAGCCTGCCCGACATGAACGGCATTGATTTATGCAAACAGATAAAAATCTCTTCTCCAACCACCTGCGTACTCGCTTTCAGTAACCACAACGAACGCAATACTATCATGCGTATGCTGCAAAATGGTGCGAGTGGTTATTTACTGAAAAACTCATCTGCAGAAGAAGTAGTGGGTTGTATCAATGATGCCATGCAGGGCCAGGTGGCATTGAGCAGGGAGGCCAAAGAAATTATGGCAAGGCCAGGCCTGCAGGACTTAAAATCATTCCCTGCCCTTACTAAAAGAGAAAAAGAAATACTGCGCCTGATCACCGAAGGCAAAACCAGTGCAATCATCGCTGGCGAACTATTTCTGAGTCCGCTGACAGTGGAAACCCACCGGCGGAATATGATGCAAAAACTGGAAGTCAATAACCTGGCAGCTCTTATCAAAGTAGCAATGGAAAATGGATTGCTGAATTAATGGACCTCATAAAAAAAGACCGCAAATCATCTGATCTACGGTCTTTCTACCTTGCCGTCCACCTTACCTATTCCTATTCTTTAATGAATTTGCTGGTCCATCTATAACCATCACCCTGTATTTCGATAAAGTATATACCCGGCTTAAATGTGCTGACAGATATTGTTTCAAGCTGGCTTCCTGTTGTTACCTGGGCAGTAGAAGTATGCAGCGTGCGGCCTGCTACATCCACAATCCTTATTTTGACAGGAGTAGTTATATCAGATTGAATGTTTACTTTCAATATGTTTTTAGCCGGTACAGGGAACAAATAAGTTTTTATTCCTTTACCATCCATCCGTACACTTCTTGTTACAGAATAGGTTGACCTGCTATCGATATCCTCTTCACGGATGCGATAATAGTTGACCGGGTTCAACGGACTTTGATCCAATAAACTATAATTATTAACTGCTGAAGGAGAGCTGAAAGGAACAAACCCGATTGTTTGCCAGTTCTGCGCATCAGCACTACGTTCTACATAATATCCTTTTACATTGTCTTCGCTGCTTACTTTCCAGTTAAGCTGAACCTTATCATCCTTTTTGTTAGCTGTGAAATCAAGGAAATGTACCGGCAGCGGTATCATGTTAGTAACAAGATTCAATACATCAACCCCCAGTCCGCCATTATCTATAAAAGAAGTGGTGCTGATAGGAAGGCCAGGTATGTCTGTCAGCATCACCTCCACACAGGCAGAACAGAGCCATGCGTCCGGAGTGGTAAATTCATATAAAATCACAGAGCTGCCTGTAGGAATACTTTGTACCGCACCCGAAGTGCCTGTTACCTGGAAATACCAAAAACCATCATCCGGCAG
>CBHEUU010000523.1:0-3942 GCA_965990355.1 uncultured Chitinophagaceae bacterium | reverse complement strand
GGTACATCCAATGGAATGGACCGGTTCAATCTTCTTACCAGGAAAATAGATAGGCATTATACAGCGAAGGATGGTCTGCAGAACAATGGCATTCTTTGCATTTTCAATGATAGCAGGAACCGGCTTTGGATCACTTCCCGCATGGGAGGATTGCACCGGATGAAGGAAGATGATATTATCCAGTCTTTTCCTCTTCCCAATTTGCAGGGACATCCCAGCTTGCTTTGTGCTTATGAAGACCGGCAGCACAATATCTGGTTTGGCAGCAGGGGCGCAGGCATGCTGCGCATTAACCAAAATGACGAGGTGGAACATTTTCATCAGAAGCAAAACTTCCCGGCTGATATCGTATACGCTTTTTTTGAAGACAGGGAAGGTGATCTGTGGATGTCAACAGAAAAAGGATTGGTGGTTTATGATGATGGTAAATTCCGTGTGTTCGATAAGCAGGCGGGATTATTCTTTAATGAAACCTACCGTATACTGGAAGATCCCGAAGGATATGTGTGGCTGAGTGGAAACCTGGGGCTGCAACGCATTGCTATAAGTGAACTGCTGGCAGTGAAACATTCATCTTCATCAAGGATCCGATTGGCTGTAAGGCTTTTTAATACACTGGATGGTATGCCAAACTCGGAGGCCAATGGAGGATTTTTTCCTGCAGGCTGGGCCATGAAAGACGGCACACTATGGTTTCCTACAGTGCAGGGGATTGCTGTAGCAGATCATGGATTGATAAAAAAGGAATCCAATAACCTCAATATCCAGGTGCAATCACTCCGGTTTGGTAACCAGGAATACCTGCCTGCAGAATCTATTGAAATGCCGCCAGGTGTTTACAATTTTGAGATCCGTTATACTAATATCGATTTTTCCAAAGCATCAGATATACAATTCCATTACCGGTTAAAAGGATTGGATGATCAATGGACACAAGCCGGCAATCGCCGGATTGCTTATTTTTCAGAACTGGCTCCCGGTAAATATACATTTGAAGTAAAAGCTGAACGGTATGGCTATTGGTCGCCCACAGCCGTTTTGCAGTTTAATGTATTGCCTCATTTTTATCAGGCCACCTGGTTTAAGATCCTGTGCATAGCCTTCGGCTTATTGGGTATTGTATTTGTGGTCTGGTATCTGAAACATTCTGCCAAACGTAAGCTTACAGAACAACGGAACATCTTTAAAGCACAAATAACCGGGCAGGAAAAAGAAAGGCAACTGATCAGCACAGAACTGCACGACAGCATCAACCAGCAATTGACCACCGCAAAGATCTATCTTGATTTTGCCAAGACCAACGAAGCCATGCAAACCGAACTGATCGCAAAAAGTGAAACGATGGTGAATACGGTGATCAATGATATCCGGACCCTCTGCCATTCATTAACGCCTCCCAGCTTAAAAGATATCGGGTTGAAAGAAGCACTGGAAGATTTGTTGAACGTGTATGCTTCGGTGGGCAAACTGGCTACACATCTCCGGTATGAACTGGACCCGGATGAACCTGAAGAAGACCTTCAGTTCAATCTCTTCCGCATTACGCAGGAACAGATGAACAATATAGCCAGCCATTCGGAAGCCACCGAAGTGCAGCTCGATTTTGAACAGACCTCCACCGGCATTTACGTATCCATCAGTGATAATGGACAGGGCTTTGATTTGAAAAAAAGACAGCGTGGCCTTGGGTTCAACAATATCAGGAACCGGCTCGCCATTTACCAGGGTAAAATGGAGATCAGGGCAGCGCCGGGTAGGGGGTGTACATTAATATTGTTTATCCCCAGGTAAATGAAATATTGTATGTCACCCCGGACTTTGACCCGGGGTTAGTCATCAAGTAATAATAAATGCAGGGCTATGCCCACAGCGGCAATGACCAGGAAAAAGGGAAATAAGAAGATGATTTTAAGTTTACCCTTCATACATTTTGAGTATACCTGCATATACTTTGCATGAAGGAAAAGGGTTGGGTCACTTCTTCACAATTTCCACCCGCCTGTTTTTTGCCTGTCCTTCTTTGGTGTCATTGCTGGATACAGGTGATAAGGATGCTACTCCCTGTGCCGTTACCTGGGCTTTATTGATCGCATAAGCGTCGACAAGTTTGGTTACTACTGCATCGGCTCTTTCTTTTGAAAGCGTGAGATTGTGATTGAAATCGCCTGTGTTATCTGTATGTCCAACGATAAACACATTAGTACCGGGATTTGCTTTCAGGAACTTGGCTATTTCAGCAAGTGTAGGATCAGATTCCGGTTTCAATGTTGATTTGTCTGTATCGAAATAGATACCATAAAATATCACTTTGCCTTCATCCTTGATTCCATTTTTGATGGCGTCTGCTTTTACCACCACGTCCTGCTTCATCGTTTCTTCTTTAATGCTCCTGATCCAGTAATCGCCACTGCCATCTGACCTTATTTCCGTCCAGTATACATCACCGCCTTTCTTAAGATTACCGTATACTGTACTTTCCGTTTTATACAATACAGTACCGCCTGCCTGTTTGATAGCATTAGCATAGTTTTCTACGATCTGTATAGTGGACGGCCTTTTATCAAAAGCGCCATCAAATTTAATATTCGCCATATTCATGTGCCCCTGCTTTTTGGTAAGCATCCCGCCTCTTTTAGCATCCTGTGTATATATTTCCAGTTCATCAAATTCCTTTTCATCGCAGCTTCTTACTGAATGGTTGGGCATAAGGCTGAACAGGGGATGGCCGGTGCAGGGAGAGTTCTGTGCTGAGAGGTAGAGGGACATGCCGGAGAGCAAAAGAGCAAGGGCAAATTTTTTCATAAGTTGCGTTTAGTGTTAAACGGTGTTTTAAGGTTATAAAAATAACAAAAGAAGGCGGACCCTAAAGCACAATCATAAATTTACTTCCCTTGTCTTTTTCACTTTCAATCAGCAATTCAGCGCCTGTTTTTTTCAGCAATTCCATTACCAAAAGCATACCCAGTCCTGTGCCATGCTCACCTTTTGTACCGGCGGTACTTTCTCCCTTATTTGTAAGCAGTGCTTGTATTTGCATTGCGGTCATTCCCACGCCATCATCTTTTACTTCTACAACCACTTTGTTATCCATTTTATAGGTGCTTACGTAAATGTCAGCGCTCATATGGCTAAACTTAACGGCATTACTGATGATATTGCGTAAAGCAATTTCAAGTATGGCATAATCTGCAGGGACGGTGTCTGCCTGGATGCTTTTCTTAATATTTATGTTTTTTCGCTCCGCCTGGAATTTTACAGCAGCAATAGCATCATCCATACATTCCTCTATGTTAATAGCAACAATATTGGGTTTTAAATTCTTTAATTGCACCCTGGCCCATACCAGCAAATTATCAAGCATATCACTTGTCTGGTTTACCGCCTGCAGTGTTTGCCGGGTATATTTTTCTTTTTTTCCCGGATCAAGTTCGGGATTATCTATCAGGGAAAAGTAATTCTTTAATGTTGCCAGCGGGCTGCGCAGATCGTGGCTGATGATGCTGAACAAGCGGTCTTTCACACTATTGATGTGCTGAAGTTCTGCTTTTTGACTCGCCAGTAATTTGTTCTTTTCTTTTATCCTGTTGTAAAAAAAAGCAGAGGCCACTAATAATAAAATGGAACCAATGGTAATAAATATGAAGATATTCCGCTGGCTTTTTTGCCTGCTCGTTTCCGCTTCCTGCCGGGCAAGAACAGCATTTTTCTTTTCCAGTTGGTAATCGGCTTCCAGTTGTATCAGTTGATTTTTATTGTCTGAATTAAAAATACCTTCCCGAATGCTATAGTACTTTGTCAGATAGAAACTCTGCATTTTATAGTCTTTCATACCGGCATATGTTCTGGCCAGTTCTCCATACAGGTCGGCCTCCATTGGTTTATTACCACGCCTGATGACTATGTTCAGGCTTTTGTTAAAAAAATGAAGAGCCTTTGCATGAT
>CBHEUU010000522.1:0-3948 GCA_965990355.1 uncultured Chitinophagaceae bacterium | reverse complement strand
CATTCGGTTTTCCCACCAAGACAACAAAGAACACAAAGTGTTCACTATGATAGAATATTCTTTGTGATCTTTGTTGTCTTGGTGGGAAAAATCCAAATTGGGTCACTACCAAGTATTGTAACTTAGCCTTCATGACCACTCAACTGGAAAATTATTATCTCAGCAAACCAGAACCCTATCAAAGCTGCCTGCTTGCGCTTCGGCATATTATCATGAGTGTAGATCCTGCTATTGTACATGAACGTAAATTCCAGATACCTTTTTTTACTTACAAAGGAAAAAAACTGGGCTACTTATGGCTGAACCGGAAAAAACTGATGCTCGGATTCTGTATCGATAAAAGTTTGCTCGAAGTTGCACCAGGCGCGAAACCTAAAGACCGTTATGAATCTTTCCGGATCAACCCGGAGGAAGATCTGCCTGTGGAAATGATCGTTGGAAAATTGCAGGAATACCTTAACAGGATCAATCGATCGCTCTGATATAAGGCTCCCGAATCACTGTCGGCTCTATGAACACCCGCTAATCTCCTATCTTTGTCAGTTCATAATACCCCTGGATGCCTCCCAAACCAATTATTTCATACAAGCCACCTATTGCTACCGATGACCCGATCTCAACTTTTAGTGAAAAGGATATGGAGGAAACGATCATCCTTGATCATCCATATCGCACAGACGGATTTGGTATTATGTTATTACTGGAAGGACAGATAGAATTGAAAGCCAGCCTCACCAGCTTTTCCATTAATGCAGGGAGTTTATATTTTATCGCACCCAATATGGTTTATGAGATCAGGAAGTTTAGCCCGGGCTTAAAACTGATCGGTATCGTTGTCAAATCGGAGTACCTGAATGAGAAAGGAATATTCCTCAGCAGTATGGATGTACTGGAAGTATTTGCCGGAGCCTTCCTCCCCTTTTCCGTTCTTACTGAAACAGAGCTGATAAATCTCAAGCATCTCATGATTTTTCTCCACACAAAACTGCAAAAACGGGAGCTTGATAAATTTGAGAAAGATGCGGTTTCTTCTGCCTTCCTTGCTATTGCTAACGAATCGGCTTCCATCTACCGCCGTAATATTGAAGTGGCACAGGTAAAACTTACAAGGGGAGAACATATCACGGTTGATTTCCTGAAATTGCTCGGTCAGCATTTTAAAGAACAACGGAGCGTGCAGTTTTATGCAAAAGAACTTTATCTCTCGTCCCGCCATCTTTCACAGGTAATTAAAGAAGTAACAGGAAAAACGGCCGGCGAATTGATTGATGAAGCTGTTATCCTCGAAGCAAAAGTGCTGTTGAACAATCCCCGCTATAATATCGCCCAGATCACTCAACTGTTGCATTTCAGCAATCAGTCATTCTTCAGCAAATTCTTTAAAAGTAAAACCGGCATCACTCCTTCCACATACCGTTTGCAGCTCTCCTGATCAGAATCTTACTTTTAGAACAATAAATCATACAAACTGATCTTTTTGCATTCTTATTTCCATCGCACTTTTGCATCTCAATTAAATTCTTGTAATGAATAACTCTTATGGTTAGGGATTCATACGCATGCAATCGCATCCCACTGATTAAGAGATTTGCTTAGCATCATATAAGATCAGTCCTGCTTATGCAATGATAAATCCTTGCACAGGTATTACTATGCCCTGATGATGTATAACCGAAATGAATTTATATAAAACAAATATGACGCGATCATTTTATCAGTACACCCTGTTGATGGGAACTGTTTCCTTTTTGTTTACAGCCTGCGGGCATAAGTCGGATAAACCTTCTGTTGCTCCTCCTGTAAAAGTGAGTGCACTGACAGTTCAATCCTCCGCCCAGCAGCAACAATTCTTTTATTCCGGTTCCATTGAAGCGGATAATATAACCCAGATCGGTTTTGCTGTGCCGGGCACTGTAGATAAAGTGTTGGTACAGGAAGGGGAACAGGTGAAAGCCGGTCAGTTGCTGGCCAGTATTGATGGTACTGAATACATAAACTCGCTGACAATTGCCAATGCATCACTTGAACAATCACAAGACCTTTATGAAAGGCTGAACAATCTATACCAGAAAGGCAGTCTGCCTGCCAAAGATTATATGGATGTCAAAACAAAGCTGGAGCAAGCCAAAGCCAGCCGGAACCTTTCTGCCAAACGCATGACCGATTCAAAGTTGTATGCTCCGGTTACAGGTATCGTTACAGCAAGATTGATCGAAAGAGGAAGTACAGCCGCTCCGGGCGTGGCAGCATTCTCTATCGCTAAAACCGATATGGTATATGCAAGGATCACTGTACCTGAAAGCGAAGTAGGCGCTCTGCAGCGCGGACAGAACGCTGTTATTTATATCCCCACCCTTGGTGATACCCTCAAAGGCCAGGTGACCATCATGAATCCGCAAGCGGATAATGTATCAAGAACCTACAGTATCAAGATAAAGCTTAACAACAATGCCGGTAAATTACTGCCCGGTATGATCGCCGACGTAATTGTTCAAAGCGGAAAACAGATAAGCTCCATTTCTATCCCTTCCGGAGCCGTGCTGAAAGATGCTGACGATATCGTGTACGTATATGCAATTAACCACGACAATAAAGTGATCCGCAAAAGAATCACCACCGGGAGGGCAACCGGGGACAACCAGGTCATTATCACAGGAGGACTTGTTGCGGGTGATAAAATTGTTATTGCGGGCAACAAACAACTGGCTGACGGCTCTGCTGTAAGCTATTAAAAAACACCGGGATAATCTCAATCTTATTCAAGGATGAATCAGAAAAGAAAATTACATTTTGTAGAAGCAGCCATGAAGTACAGGCAGGTTACGATCGTAGTGACCGTGTTGCTGCTGTTGCTAGGCATATCATCATTGATCAATATGCCGCGCAGCGAAGATCCCAAGATCGATATGCCGGTAGCCATGGTGTATGCTTTTTATCCTGGTGCGGATGAAGTGCAAATGGAGAAACAGGTAACGAACAAGATCGAACAATACCTTTTTTCATTTGAAGAAGTAAAAAAGAAAAAAACAAGATCGCAAACAAAAGACGGGCAGGTATTCATCACCGTAGAGCTTAACACCAATGTAAAAGACCGGAAGAAGTTCTGGGGCACATTGCAACATGGGCTAAATGCCATACTCAGGCCAAACCTGCCACAGGGAGTTATCGGGCCGGTGGTGAATAGCAACTTCGGGGATGTAACAGCCCAGATCATCGCAGTGTCCTCTCCTGTCCGGAGCTATGCAGAGATAGAGAAATACCTCGATAAATTGGAAGACGGATTAAAGACCATCCCGGCTGTTTCCAAGATCAACCGTTCCGGAGGGCAGCGTCAGCAGATTTATATAAATATGGACGACCGAAAAATGCAGCAATACGGATTTGATATAGCCACTATTGCCGGCACACTGCAAAGACAGAATGTAACTTCCTATTCCGGAGAACTCATTATTGCTTCCAGCAATGTGCCTGTGCATGCCAATAGCGTATATAAAACAGAAGAAGATATTGCTAACCAGATCATCTATTCCAACCCTGACGGAACAGTAGTCCGTTTAAAAGATGTTGCTACTGTTGAAAGAAGATATGAAGAGTTGTCTTCCTATATCAGGCGTGGTGAAAACAAGACCATGATCCTTTCGATTGAGATGCAGCCCGGAAATAATATTGTGCAGTTTGGCGCTGAAGTGGAAGAAAGGATACAACAGGTGAAAAGTACATTTCCTTCCGATATCACGATCAGCAATATCGTGAATCAGCCGGAAGTAGTGGAAGAAAGCATCCGGCACTTTATGGTGGAATTTGGCATGGCCATCCTTTCGGTGATCATTGTAGTAATGTTGTTATTGCCATTCCGTGTAGCGGCGGTTTCTTCCCTGGCAGCTCCCTTATCTATCATTATCACATTTGGTATTCTTAGTATCATCGGTATTGAATTGCACCAGGTAA
>CBHEUU010000521.1:0-3954 GCA_965990355.1 uncultured Chitinophagaceae bacterium | reverse complement strand
AATAAAACTGTTCACGTCAACAGGTGAGGGCTTATACCTGAATTGCGGGGATATGATGATATAGGAAGTAGTTTCTCCGTTTACAGTAAAAGTTGTGGGAAGTAAATTTTGATTGATAACGCGGGGAACTCCCTGGTTAAGCAGGATTGCCATGGAAGAAGCTGTTCCGTTACCCATAGCAGCATTTCCTCCGGATAGATAAATCAGCACCGGGTATTTGCCGGTGGTAGTACTATAATTCACCGGAAGGTACTCATAGTATCCACCGCAAGCCGCATTAATAGAAACAGTTTTGGGAGTATGCGTTTGTCCATTAAGCCTTAACAGGGAACCGGAAAAAACCAATAAGAGCAATACGGACCGATACGGCAATAGCGTAAAAATAGATCTCATAAGATATCTATGATTTAAAATAATGAACACAATAAAATAAGGCGATTTCACACAGTTGTCCGTGCACCACAATTGCTATGGCAAGATTCAGCCTAAAGGAGTTTCAAGGGTGTGAATTTTCTGGAACTTAGAGGGCCGTAAAGATGTTGTAAATTCTGCACATTTCAAACAATATCATATCATCTTTTTATAATCTATTTCCGTGCCATTTTTAACGGGGCATCAGGCTGCACAATTGGCTCGAATTGGTTGTCAACAAAAATTGCTCAAAACAGGAGTATAAAAAAGCCGGTCAGCATTTTCTACCGGCCGGCTTTTACATTAATGCCCGCTTAACTATAGCAGCTTTTCTACAGTTTAACCATCTTGAACGTTTCTGTTTTATTACCGGCTTCCACTTTCAGGAAATAAGTGCCTGCAGGCAGATCAGTTGTCCGGATCTCCCTGCTCACAAAATCCGTTTCCTTTACAAAAACAACTTTTTTCAGGGATTTGCCCGACTGGCTGAGCAATGAAACAGCTACTTTTCCTCTTTGCCTGTTCAATCCTTCTATTTTAATATGGCCAGAGAATGGATTGGGCAAACTCGTAAAACTACGATCTCCAGGGACAGCTGGTTTTTTTCCGGAAAAGCGGCTTTGCATTTCAAGAGAAGAACTGCCGGCAATGCCCGGCTCTTCAGAAAGCGTGAACCCGTTAATATAGTTATAGGTATTCAGCCGTTCGATCGTTAACCTGATCTGACCTCCCACGGGCCCTATGCCAGTGAACACCACCCTATTGTTATAGTTACGATCGGTCAATACAGTTTTGCTGATTGTTCCAATAGTAAACCTGGTTGAATTGCCGGTGCCATTACGGGAAGCATATATCTCGAGGTTGAAAGTTTTGGTGTTATCCAAACCAGACAGCACAATATACCGCGCCACAGTGCTGTAACTGGTAGTGCGGCCTACTTCCATTGGACACATGGTAACGGGATAGGTAGCACCATTGTCGGCAACAGCATTACTGAGATTCATTGTTGCGGTTACAGGTGAAGCCGTTCCATCTGCATAAAAAGTATTGTTCAATGAAAGCGTGCTTTGCACATTCCAGTTATTCCATCCGGCGCCTGCGGGGAAACTGCCTCCATAAATATTTACCTGCAGTTTTCTTGCCTGGTTACCTGACTCGGGATTCACTACCACAACTGTAGTGTCTTTATCTGTTGCGTTTGCATTATCCCGTACCAGCAGTTCAAAACTATATGCGCCTGCTACTAATCCCTGCACGGATGCAATCGCTGTATTGGCATTTGTCAACTGGCTGGAAGAAGGACCTGCGACTTGCCTCCATTGATAGAACGTAAGGCTGCCGTCTGCATCTGAAGATGCGCTGCCATTCAGGCTAACTGAATTCTGGGGAAGTGTTATCACCTGGTCAATACCTGCGTTTGCTATTGGTGCGATATTCTGTGGTGGTGATGAATTACGAAGGCAAAGTGTATCAAGCAAACGCTCAGCTACTGTTCTGGTATATAAAATATGGTGGCCATCATTATTGACATGCACGCCATCTACGTTATACAGGGGATTGACAGTGCCATCAGGATTTGCAAGCTCTGTCCAGAAATCAATGGCTTTTTCACCAAACCGCTCGTATGTCCAATCACGCATAGCAGTCAGTAAGTTCATCTGCGAAGCAGACAGGCCATTACGGGGCTGGGTAGTGGTTACCCATACAGGAATATTCCGCGCACTGGCAAGTGTTATTGTTCTTTCATAATTTGCCTGTTGCTCAGACAGCGGAAAGCTTCTGTACGCATCGTTGGTCGGCAGGTTGATAATGATAAGATCGGGATTATATGTAAGTGCTTTTGTGATATTATGCGCGGTGTCCGGCACAGGACGGTTTGCCGGCGGCACAAATCCTGTAGGGCATAAGATATGATAAGTAGTAAACCCCGACAAAGCAAGATTGATCACATTGCTTTGCGCATGTTTCGTTCGCATGTATTTCCGGTACTTGTTTACCCAGGAACTGTCTATTGGTGTTGCGCCGGAACCCAAAGCAGTAGATGAACCGAGCACTACGATCCTGAACGCTTTACCGCAGTTCAGGGAATCAGTGCCGGTTGGCGGTGGTTGCACATCGTTTACAGTTACCTGCATATTATTCCCTGCAGTATCGCCCCTGTTATCAGTAACAGTAAGCCTGAATACATGGATGCCTTTTGTAAAACCCATAACAGAAGTGGAAGCATTGGAAGGGTTTACAATGCTTACGGTTCCAGGACCGGAAAGTCTTTTCCATTGGTATGCAGTGATGGAACCATCAGGGTCATAGGAAGAAGAGCCATTCAATGTTACCTGTGCAGTTGGCAAGGTTATAACCTGGTTAGCTCCCGGTACTGATACAGGTAGCGTATTAACAGGTTCGCCAGTGCTTTCTTTTAATATGAACCCGTTAATATAATTATAGGTGTTCAATCTTTCTATATTCAAACGTATCTGCCCAGAGGACGGTGATATGTTGGCAAAAACAGCTTTATTGCTATAGTTCCTGTCTGTCAGCACGCTGATGCTGACGCCTCCAACAGTAAACCTGGTTGAATTGCCGGTATTGTTGCGGGAAGCATATATTTCCAGATCATAACGTTTTGAATTGTCCAGTCCTGACAAAATAATAAAACGTGCCACCGTACTATAACTGGTGGTACGGCCTACTTCCACCGGACACATTGTAACAGGGTAAGTAGTGCCATTATCAGCAATGGCATTGCTGATATTCAATGTTGCTTTAACCGGTGAAGCTGTTCCATCTGCATATAAAGTATTGTTTAATGAAAGTGAGCTTTGCACGTTCCAGTTATTCCAGCCGGTGGCCGCGGGAAAACTTCCTCCATAAATATTCACTTTGATCATCGGCGGGTCAACAGGAAGGTTACCTGGTCTGCCTGCATCATTTGCGACGCCGGGCCCGGAGCTCACTAAAATAGCAAGTACGAGTAAAAGCGTTTTCATCTCAATCGTTTAACAGGTTAAAAAATAAACTGTCGTGCATGTAGATATCGCTTCTGCAATGACAGCGGTTGTCATAGCTATTGAACAACAACAGGCATAGAAGAACGGAGCTTCTCAGGTTGATTGGTTTAAAAATGGACAGAGTAACTGATTGGCTGATCAGTTAAAGCGACAGTACTTAACAAAGGATTGCAAAAACCCGTTTATCGCAGTGTTCCGCGAAGAGTATTGTGGATGTATTAATCAAGCGCCTGGAAGATCAGGTGCGTTCGATCATTCATGAAGAATCTGCCGTAAAATTACTTAGGTTTTACAGGTAAAACAATTCCTGTATCATTTCAGTAGCAATAAATGCATTTTGGGTGTATGAAGTAAATTCATGAAATTCGCAATAATTGATTTACAATATATAAACAATGTACACATGTGTGGAATAGTTGGTTACACAGGGCCCCGCCAGGCATATCCGATCATTATCAAAGGGCTTAAACGCCTTGAATACCGCGGGTATGACAGCACGGGTGTGGCTTTACAGAATGGGCAACTGAAAGTATAT
>CBHEUU010000520.1:0-3955 GCA_965990355.1 uncultured Chitinophagaceae bacterium | reverse complement strand
TCTCCCATATTCATGAAGAAGATGTGGATGATCTACAGCAGTGCTTTGCCTATATCGAACGTTTATTGCAGGAAAGAGACGTTGAAGATCCCGCGGAACTCAGGTTTGTTTTTCATTACCGCATACGGCATAAAAACGGAAATTATCTTTATTTATATGATGAAAAAGCAAGTCTGCAGGTGAATGACACGCTTACACTTTATTATTCCCTTTTCCGGGATATCAGTATGGAAAATCTTTTTTCAGGAGTTAAACTTGAAGTATATGCCCAGGGAGATAAGCTGCAAAAAATAGCTACTTACAAACCGGCAACAGGTCAATTAAAATTATCCCGCCGGGAAGATGATATCCTGCAATTGATCCGCCAGGGCTTGACTAACAAACAAATTGCGGGAGAATTAAAGATAAGTCCAAACACTGCCAGGAATATCCGTCAGAAAATATTTAAACGATACCGGGTAAACAATACGATAGAACTGATCAATAAGGCTATTCATTATAACTAAGTATGTTCTTCATTTAACCGGGAAGAATATTTAGTATCCTTCATAAAAAGATACACACATAAAGAAATACCGATGCAGGCCGTGATATACCAGTAAAAATATGATTCATGCCCTGCATCCTTCAACCAGAAAGCAACATACTCTGCGCTTCCTCCAAAGATGGCAACCGTAAGACCATAAGGCAACCCTACACCCAGCGCCCTTACTTCAGCCGGAAATAATTCCGCTTTTACCACGGCATTGATGCTGGTATAACCGCTTACAATAACAAGAGCTGCCATCAGCAACAAAAAAGCAGAAATTAGAGAACTGCTCTGACTCAAAGCAGTAAGTAATGGCACCGTACATAAAACGCCTAACACGCCAAAACTGATCAGCAATGGCTTTCTTCCTATCCTGTCGGACAAGGCGCCCAATGCCGGTTGCAGTAAAGCAAACAACAAGAGGGATATAAATGAAAGCATGGTAGATTGTTCTTTGGTAAGATGCACTGTATTCACCAGGAATTTTTGCATATACGTTGTGTATGTATAAAACGCAAGCGTCCCTCCCAACGTCAATCCTGCTACCGTAAGAATCGCTTTCGGATGTTTGAGCAATTCGCGGATCGTCCCTTTTTGCCGTATGCGCTCTGTTGCATGCAATTCAAAAGAAGGTGTTTCATGCAAACTGCTGCGGAGGTAAAGTGCGATGACAGACAAAACAGCGCCGATCACAAAAGGAATTCTCCAACCCCAACTATACAACTGATCTTCTGTCAATAATAGTTTCTGCAATACCAGTTGTATACCTAAAGCGATCAGTTGGCCTCCTATCAAAGTAACATACTGAAAGCTGGAGTAGAAACCTCTGCGGTTGCGTGTGGCCATTTCACTGAGATAGGTTGCCGATACGCCATATTCACCACCTACACTCAATCCTTGCAGCAGCCTTGCCAGCAACAGGATAACCGGAGCTGCGATGCCGATACTATTATAAGTAGGCGTAAGTGCAATCAGCAATGATCCAAACGACATCAGCAATACCGACCAGGTCATTGCTTTTTTGCGGCCCTGCTTATCCGCAATGCGGCCAAACACCCATCCACCGATCGGGCGCATTAAAAATCCCAATGCGAACACACCTGCGGTATTAAGCAATTGGGCTGTGGCATTGCCCGCCGGGAAAAAAGAAGAGGAAAAATACAATGCAAATGCTGAATAAGCATACCAGTCGTACCATTCCACCAGATTACCGATAGAACCACCGATAATGGCTCTTAAACGGGAAAGGGATATCTTTTCAGCAGACATAATTTAAAGGATTGAAAATACAAATGATCTCATAGCATGTGGACCGCAAGCGTTATCAGGGAAACTTCAAATATAATAAATCAAAGAAGAGATAAAACAATTGGCTGCCAGGATATCATAAAGCCGTCCTGAATTTGTAAAGCGGGGACTTTTTATGCTTTACAAATCCAGGACGGCTCCTGTTTAATTATATCTCAGTTACCCGGCTTGTCACGCGTTTTTTTCAGCGTTGGTTTTGAAGTCTCTGGTCGCGTGGGTTTCGGTTGAGGCGTTGGTTTCGGCGTTACAGGCCGTGTAACAGGTTGGGTGGGTCTGGTAATAGGCTTTGTTGGTTGTGGTGTTGGTGTCGGCCGTGTAACGGGTTTCGTAACACCAGGGTTTGGCGTTGGTCTCACTGGTTTTGTACCAGGTTTTTCAACAGCAGGTTTTCCTGGTGAAGGTCTTGTGATCCCTTCTCCCGGATTTGGCTTTGGTGCCGGCCTGGTAACAACCGGACGGTTGGTGCCTCCTTTGTCAAATGAAGGCAGTTTCGCATTTGCAGAAGGTGCTTTCGGATATTTCTTTACAAATACAGCAGACCCTTGCCTCGCCAGATCAGGCCGCCTATAAGTTGCTTTGTAATCACCACGTGAAAAACGTGTTTGGTAGATCGTTGACCGTGAACGGAAGCGGCCTCCATAATAAAAGTTATACCAGTTGGGATAGCGGTAATGTGGCCAGTAGCGGTAATGACCATAATAATAGTAATGCCAGTGATAGTGATACCCGTAATAGTAATGCCAATAGTGGGGACGCCAGGGTCTCCAGTAAGACGGATAATGATGCCAGTACCAGGGTGAGCGCCATACTACATAAGAAGGCCGGAAAATAAAACGGATCAGGGGCCAGCTGGCCACCTGATAAGTGGTAGTAGTTTGAACCACCACCGGGGAACCGGTATTCACTTGTGCCATGTAACCCGGGTTAGGGGTTTCCGCTGATGCATCTATATTGGAATAGTTCGGTTCAATCACATAATCCTTCCCATACAGATCTTCATTACCGATCACCTGTATTTCCGCATTACCGTCTTTTATTTTCTGCACTACAATGACCGCTACATCCTGGCTTTCATTCTCACTTATGGCTACCTTCAGTACGATATTATGTACATTCCCTTCTGCATTATCTTCTACCCGGATATAATCAGTAATGTTATCGCCATCCAGATCGAGATTATTGATGTTATTGCTTTCATCATTCAGTGATTTTTCGAAGCCTTCCAGTGTGGGGGATTCAGTGAAGAGTTTCAGTACAGCATACAGGTTCAGGTTGTCGCCGGGCAAACCCAGCTGTTCCTGCGCTTCCTGCTGTTGGCCAAGAAGAGGATTTAGGAGAATACCCTGAAACAATATTGCAAACAGGAAAAGCTTTTTCATATAGGATGTTTTACTAAAGATAAAATATAAGGGGAACAAAAGATACACTTATATCCAACAATCCACACACAAAAAAAGCTGTTTCACGCGATTTAATATTATACGGTTTAACAACCGGTTAATTTTAGCAAAGAAATCATTAACCATTTAAACCTTATAACATGTTAAACAAAATGCGTATCACGCTTTTTATTCTTTTTTTCTCCGCTGTGTCGGCAACCGCAGCCCCGATCAACAATGATCCCGTATTGAACAGGACACTTATTCTAAATGAATTTTGCTTTCAGGCAGAAATATGGGGCGATGTGGAGATCGTTCTTTCTCCAGATTTTGCTGACCGGATCGTTCTCCAGGGTGATGTAAATGATGTGAACCTGATTGAAACCGGCATAAAAAACGGGCGTCTCGTAGTAAAAGCAAGAGAGGTAAAACAGGTAAACAAAACCAGGATTATTGTGCCAGCAGCCATGCTCTCTTTTATCCGGGTGAATGGAAAAGGGCTGATCACTTCATCAGGTCAACTTAACACACCACAATTGAAAGTAGAACTTAATGGCGAGGCCTGTGTACAACTCCGTTCTTCAGGTTCTGTGCGGGTAGAAGCAACACCCGATTATGATCTTTCTTCACATTAACAGTGTAACAGGTGCACGATTCCAGGTACGAACAACAAAGCGCAGCAATAATATATTAGCTGAGCTTTGTATTAATATTTATTTCAAACATTAATGGTGTGCTT
>CBHEUU010000519.1:0-3957 GCA_965990355.1 uncultured Chitinophagaceae bacterium | reverse complement strand
AAACGTCTTCTCCCAACATATAAAAACAAGAATAAACAGCAATGCTTTCCGGGGCATGAATAAAAATTAATACTTAAAAGTAAGGGAAGCAGCTGATACCCCGTTATTTCCCCATGATCCGCTTTCTATGTTGGGTGCCCCAGGTATGCAATGCTTTGATCACAGGTTGCAGGGATTCGCCATAGTCTGTTAATGAATATTCAACAGTAACAGGCATGGTATCATAAACTGTCCGTTTTACAAGCTGGTTTGTTTCGAGATCCCGAAGTTCTTTGGAAAGCATACGGTCTGTTATGTCCGGAATTTCTTTGGCCATCTGGCCAAAACGCTTGTCACCCAAAGTAAGCGCAACAATAATCGGCAACTTCCATTTTCCACTAATCACTTCCAGCGCATCCCGTACTGGTTTTATCAAACCATAGCATTGTTCTTCATTCAGATCTTTTTTCTTCATAAAAATCACTATTAAAGGAACCACTATACTCTTGTATAGTACTATACAAAGATATAGTACTTACAAAAGTATAGTAAAGGTAGGTAATTTTGATCTCTCATAAAAACAGATTTACCACACAACGCTTTACATAAAGCCAAAAAATCAATCGATCATGAAAACTATTTTAAAAGTAACCTCCAGTGCAAGAGGGGCTTATTCCAACAGCAATCAACTTGTGAATGAAATTGTAGCTAAGCTTCAGCAAAATAATCCCGGGGCTAATGTTATTGAGCGGAATCTTGTGTCGCAAAAATACCCTCATCTTGAGGAATCGCATGTGGCAGGATTTTTTGCGCCTGCTGAAGATCATACACCCGAAACCAGGGCCGCAGTCAGCCATTCTGATGAAGCAATTGCAGAACTGGAAAAAGCAGATAGCATCGTTATTGGTGTCCCGCTTTATAATTTCAACATTCCTTCTGCGCTGAAAGCGTGGATAGACCATATTGTGCGGGCAAGAAAAACATTTTCTTATGATGGCGGTACACCGGAAGGTTTATTAAAAGGGAAAAAAGTTTATCTCGCTATGGCTTCAGGAGGGATTTATTCTGATGGCCCAATGAAGTCATTTGATTTTGCGGAGCCCTATTTAAAAGCAATTTTGAGTTGGATTGGTCTTACCGATATAACCGTGTTCAGAATAGAAGGAGTAAATGTCCCGGGAGTTAAGGAAACAGCTTTGGAAAAAGGATTGGCAAGCGTGGCAGTTTGATCACTCCGGTGTTCTGAATTAAAACTAAGAACGCAATGCGCTGTAGCGCATTGCGTTCTTTTTGCATTAAGGATTACTCTATCGTTTCCCCCTGCTCATCATCTTCCCTGTCCTTTTCATAAATCAGCACACGCACCTTCCACTCCAGCATTTCATACTGCAGGGAAATCTCCAGTTTCATTTTTTGGATAATGCGGTCTGCTTTTTCGAAAGTGAGAATGACGCTTGTAAACTTCTTTTCTTCCACCGGGCTATCATACTTACCGGTGAGATAAAAAGTGTCGCCGTAGTCCATTTTCACAGAAAGATTGTTCAGGGAATTAAAAAGCGACCTGAACTTTTTCTTTGCTGTTTCAAAATCCTCTGTAGTCAGCATCAGTGCCTGCCAGCTGAATACATCATTGTTTTTGGAAGAATAACGCGTGATGCTGGATGACTCTGCTCCATCTACCTGAAAGTTGCAGGCATAGTTAACGCTTTGCGGATTCTCTTCAATTACCGCACCCTGCAAGCTGGCGAAGTGATGTGGATAGTCACGTATCACTTTCTTCATGTCTGAGCTCAAAGGATTGGTGCCGGGAAAACGAACCTGGGAAATAGCGGGAAAGACCAGGGCAATAGAAAGCCCAGTAAAAAATAGGGATTTTACGATTCTTTTCACAAGTAATGGATTATTAGGGTTAATAAGTGCGCAAATATTATAAAATATCAGTTTCATTATATACTTTCAAGCAAGTTTTTTCGTTAACCGAGTTATAAAACAAGTCCAATATGAAAAACAAGAGCATCATCCACTCACATGAAGAGGCAAAAATTTACAGACAATACTATAAGCCTTCCTTCAATGTTCTACTTCTTATCAAATCTGTTTTAGCTGTTTTTATTTCCGGGGCATCGCCTGCAGCAAGCAGTATTGCAAGAAGAAAATAAAACCCGTTACTTACTAACCCCCTTAAATAACAAAGTCCTTCCGAAATCGAAAGGACTTTTTTCATTAATGAGAGACCTTTATTCCATCCGTATCTTTTCCATATTCCTGTTCATCATCCTGTTGTTCATACCTGGAGGCATGGCCGGCATAGTCTGCCCACCCATCCTGTTCAGGTTGAACAATAAACTAACCATAAAGTAGCGGCGCAACACCATACTGCGGGTATCTTCCACATAGTTATCAGCTGCAGTACGGAGTACGCTCTGATTCTGGTTAAGGATATCATTCACAGAAAACCGGATCTCACCATTCTTCTTTTTAAATATTTGTTTGCGGAGACTGGCATTCCATAAAGGGATGCTTTGGTTATATCCATCTGCCCGGCCGGTATTGATCATATAAGAGAAATCGCTGGCAAGAATAAAACTGAAGGGCAGGTTATAAGATGCATCCAGTGAATAGTTCTGCGTCAGGTAATCTTCATTCAATGTTTTATCTACTGTGTATTTCACGTCATTGTAAGTGAAGTTAACCCTTAACCCAAAATCATATTTTTCCTTATTAAGATTAACGCCTGCTCCCTGTGTAGCCATAAAGGTACGCGTGTAGTTTTTTTGATTTCTTACCATGCTTACATCCTGCGTATAGGATAGATTGTTGGTAAAGTTGAGGCTGGAACCCTTCCATTTCGGGTTTTTAAATGGCAATCCCAGGGTAATGAATGAACTTCCACGGAAATAACCATTCATGTTAAGATACTCGGTGATCTGCTGGGGGCCCTTCACCGTAATCTTGTTCACGATCTTATTCTGTGTGGTAGCAAAGCTGAGGTTAGCTGCCAGCAATTTAAAGGTCAGAATATTGAAGCTGTTGTAACCAATGGTAAAGTTGTGGTTGAACTCCTGTTTCAGGAAGGGGTTACCAATTTTGATATTCAATGTATCTGTTGCATCCGGCACATTCTGCAATTGGGAAAGAGAAGGCTGGTTGGTACGGCCATTATAATTGAACCGGAGATTCTTGCTCCTCGTTGGTGTAAAATTGAAACTGGCTGTAGGGAACAAATTGGTATAGTTCGCTTTGTTCATCGAATCCTTTCCTGTCGTAGCCTGGTAACTCTTACTTTCCAGTGATGAACGTTCTACACCCAGGCCAACCTGGTAGTTGTATTTTTTATTCTGCACGCGAAAGTTGAGGCCTACACGATGAGCAAGAAATGTGTTTTTAAAATTATTTGTAAGCAACAGGTTGGGTACTTCATATTTACCGGATACAGGATCATAGTTATATCCCTCGCGGTCCGATTTGTTGACATTATTCGTATACCGGTAATTTAATTCCAGCAATTTATTCAACCCAAACGGTTCGGTATAAGAAGTGCTGAGCACATTATTATTGGTGGTCGTTTTCTGCATCGTTTGTTGGTTCTGCCTAACAGAGTTGTAAACAGAGCCATTTTCCAGGTAGAAATCATTATTGGAGATAGTTACCCCATTGCTCTCACTGTTACCGAATGTATTGTTCCAGCCAAGAGTAATAGTTCTTCCCGTTTTACCGAATTTGTGGCGGTATAAAAGGTTATTGTTCCAGTTCAGTCCGTCCCGTTTATTGCGGTTATCAGTTACGCCGGTAACAGCCAGGTACTCCTTTCCCGGTTCCTGCGTAATGGAAGAAGTGGTATCGTAAGAATAGCTTTCAGAATGTTGCTGAGTGATCGAAGGTGTGTACAATATAGAGTTCATGGAATCTATCTCGTATTCAAACCGGAGGTTGAAGCGGTGGTTCCTGTTTTTGCTCAATGAATTTGATTCTTTATCG
>CBHEUU010000518.1:0-3959 GCA_965990355.1 uncultured Chitinophagaceae bacterium | reverse complement strand
CTACAATGGACACGGATTACGATGGGATGCTGGAACTGAACGGACAAAAAGTATCGGGTGCCAAACAGAATAAACTGGCAGCCTTCAGAAATAGTCATCTGGGTTTTGTTTTCCAGTTCCACTATTTGCTGCCGGATTTTAGTTGTTTAAAAAATGTAATGATCCCCGCGCTACGTCTTGGTCAAAACTCTCCGCAGGAAATCGAACACCGGGCGTACGAAAAGCTTGCAAAACTTGGTGTGGCAGAACAGGCATTAAAACCAGCCTCTAAAATATCCGGAGGACAACAACAACGGGTGGCCATAGCCCGGGCTTTGATAAACGAACCAGCGATAATCATGGGAGACGAACCAACCGGCAACCTCGATAGCAAAAACACCGAAATAGTTTTTGATATTCTTAAGCAGTTAGCAGTTGAAAACAGTATTACAATTATTACGGTCACGCATGACCTCGACTTTGCAAAAAAGAGTGATCGAATAATTGAAATGCTTGATGGCAGAATAATTAAATAGCACTAGTAAATACACATAATGAAAAATAAAACCGGTAAGCACCCGTATAATTTATTTGTTATAAGCCATCTGTCAACACGGTGTTGTCACTAACGGATTTTATAGGAGTATCTCTCAATGCAGGTATCGGCTTCAACTTCTCTATAAAACGCGAACGGAATGACTAAATTAATCACTATCATTTTAACATTACTTGTAAACGGATGTTTTTCCCAGGAAAAGGATTTGATTAGTATCAACTATGGGTTGTCACAAGTTAAATTCAATGACACAACAGCTACAGCAAAACAAATAGAAGCAAAATTTAAATTCCCGGCATTTCATCAAGCGGGGAATACTGTTGTCAGTACTATAGCCTACAAAAATTTATCGCTTGGGGATTTTCCTTCGTCATTCGGACACACTTTTCATGGAATAAATCTGCAATTTATTTGGCTCAAAAAAGTTGACGATAAAAGGGCACTCACTTTTTTTATACAAACTGGTCTATTCTCTGACATGAAAGATATCAGCGGAAAAGATATCCGGTATGGAGGAGGCTTTCGCTACCGCGTAAAGCATTCGGGGAAGTTAAGCACCGGCTGGGGACTTGCCTATTCCAAACAATTTTTTGGCAATCAAATCATCCCGTTTATAGATGTTGATTTCAAGCCTAATGAACAACTGAGCATCACGGGGCAATTTCCTGTCAGGCCAAGAATAATGTATCATTTCAATGCGAGAACCAGCATAGGACTTGAATTAATGGGCGAAGCCGCCAGTTACCGGTTAAGTGAAAAAGAATACCAGCATCAATATGTCCAACAAAATCAATGGTCGGCAATGGCAAGATTTGAGTATGGCTTTGCCAGGTCATGGCAATTCAACATAGGTCTTGGTAGTAATTTCAAGCAGGCGTATAAATTATACAATGATGCTGCTACCACTCCATGGACCATTATTACCATACCACTCGGAGAGAAAGAGGAACCTCTTAGGAAAATTGAAAGTAAGGGGTTAAACATACAGATTGCGCTTTTATTCAATCCATTTAACGGATAATAAGAAGGTGAATATCCTTCGATCCTCAATTAATGTAGTTTACCGTGCATTGACCCGCCACCAATCAAAATTGAATAGATCTTTCTCGCCTTTGAACACAAAGAACAGGTCGTGCACGCCTTTGATGTTTTTAACAGGCGTAGAGATCGTTTTCCAAATATCTCCTTCCCGGGAAGCACTTATAGTGACAGTACCCAGTACCGGGCCGTCTATTTTATCAGTATGTACTTCAATTTTTCCTCCACTGATGGAAGCGACATTAATATCAATGGAAGATGCACCTTTAGAGAAATCTACTCCCTGTACTTTAATATAGTCTCCATTATTAATGGATGTTACAAATAGCCTGTCTATTATCTTTTTTCCTCTATTGTACGGAGCGTCTCTTTCCCATTCCGTTCTTTGTTCTGTTTTAACGCCTTCACTAAATGCGATAGTTTCTGCTTCCACCTGCCGGTACGGGTTTAAAGTACCTGCTTGCTTTACGCCTGCTGCAGACCAGAAGGGGAGTTGCTGTATCGTGCCGTCTGCATTGTAAGTGAGTGTTGTCACGCAGATCGATCGCCTTTCAGAATGTTTCGACATGGTTTGCTTTAATATATTATAGTTGAACCCAAATACGTAGGGCTGGCCTTTATAGTCGATGATGCCGGGATGGTTTCCGCTGGACCTGCGGTCGCCATCCATGATCGATCCTTTGTAAATCCATGGACCGGTGGGAGAATTGCTCATGGCATAGCCGATCCCTTCCGGACAACAGGTGGAGGCATAGGCCATGTAGTAATGTCCATTACGCTTGTAGGCCCAGGGGCCTTCCTGGTAATGAAATGGATCGGGCCGTCCTTTTATCTTGGCGATAGAACTATCTTTTATAATCCCGCCGCTGTAAGAGACCATGTCTTCATTCAGCTTTACATAGTACAGGTTTGGATTACCCCAATAAAGATAGGCCTGCCCATCATCATCGATCAGTACGGTCGGGTCAATATCATCCGGTCCATTCTTTATGAGTGGTTTCCCGATCGGGTCTTTAAAAGGTCCATAAGGGCTTTCCGAAACCAATACTCCTATTCCCACTCCGCTGGGCATCGGGCAATACAGATAAAATTTGCCATTGCGTTGCACACATTGTGGTGCCCAGGCTCCATTATCAGTGGATACCCACTTGAAATCTTTTAATGAAGCTATAACGCCGTGATCAGTCCAGTTGACCATATCGGTGGAGGTATATAACAGCCAGTCCTGCATCTTAAAACCAAAAGCATCATCTTCATCGTGGCTGGTGTACAGAAATACGGTATCGTTGTATACCAGCGGAGCCGGGTCGGCAGTGTATTTGGTCTGGATTATCGGGTTTTGTGCGTAACCTGTTGCGGTTACAAGCAATGAAAACAGGACAAGCAATTTTCGCTTCATGCGTTTAATTTTTTTTAGGGTTCTTCCAGTTCCTTTTAAGAAGGGAGCTAAGCCAACGAAGGGGTAAAATTTGTTGTTGTTATTCCCGATAAAGATATTGTCTTTGCCTGGCTGCCAATGGAAGCGTTGTTCAAATTAATAGCACAAATGTTCAGGCTGTGTTCTTTTATTGATACTTTCTGAGATCTGGTGTTTAAATGATCTTTTTCACTCCGGGAATCAATAAAACAAGTGCACCAAGCATAAAACTGCCTACTAGTTAATTGGTTTGTCCAGCCAGTCCAATATTTTTTGGATATAATCGATTTTTGATTTACTATCATTATTGTTAAGATAATGATCGCATCCCACGCAAGTTTCATACACCAAATTATTTTTACCAAGGCGAACAAAATCAAGCCACACATAATCCAAACTATAAATCGGCGAATTATGATCTGCAGATGCGCTAATTAAGTAGATTGGTATGTTCAACTTTCTGAGGTTCTCGAATGGTATCGAGGAACCAAAACTTGCCCATCTTTTGTAAGAATGGCCTCCAAACTCTTTTGTTACGTCGTTTGGATTTCTGTAAATATCTGTAACCTTTGTCATATAGCTTACGATACTATCCTGTGCAGCCTGTTGAGAAATCTCACCGTGTTGTGCTTTTATTCTCCATTCCAATATATCTCCGTAGAATTGATTTAATCCACTACCTACAACCGGAATTACGTGTGTAATGCGTTTTTCGGCGACGGCTAATGCCGGGACAACCTGCCCACCTTCAGAATATCCGTAAGCAATCAATTTAGTGTGATCCCAAAAACCATGCTTAATTAAATATGCAATAACTTTTTTTGTTGCCTCCACACGCCAGTATAAACTTAATCTTTTAGTGTATTCAGGGGAAAAATGGTAATTAAGTGTAACAGCTCTTGATACATTCTTTTGAAATTCTTCTACCCCCATATTCAAATCTAACGTATCACAAAAATCAGTACCAGG
>CBHEUU010000517.1:0-3961 GCA_965990355.1 uncultured Chitinophagaceae bacterium | reverse complement strand
AGAAAATAAAGCCTGTCTTACTTCTGCTGCTTTATCTGCCGGGGCAAAAGTGAACAGTTTCCGGAGCGTTCCTTCTTTTGGCCAAAGAACAGTGGTTTGCTGCAGGCCGAGCATGCTGGCCATCCGGCCATTCACTCCATGCATTACATTGTCGAGGTTGGTGTGGATGGCATAAATGGCAATATCATTTTTGATAGCGGCAATGATGGTCCTTTCCACATAATTGCTGCCATTGATCCTTTTCAATCCGCGGAAAACGATAGGATGGTGGGCTACGATGAGGTTGCAGCCTTTGCTGATCGCTTCTTCAACAACGGCTTCCGTTACATCGAGAGAACAGAGAATGCCTGAACATGGTTGTGCAGGCTGACCGGTAATGAGCCCGGCATTATCATAGGATTCCTGCAAAGAAGGATGGGCAAGGGATTCTAAAAAAGAAACTATATCGGAAATATAAATGGGCATTACATAATGTTTGTAAGATGCAATTTGGTGAAAAATTATCTCCCACAAAGACAACAAAGGCCACAAAGAATAAATCTTTTCGTTCTCTCACTTATATTATTTCTTTGTGGCCTTTGTTGTCTTTGTGGGAGACATTTTCTTATCTTTTCCGTATGGCGATACGCTTCATCAATAACCTGCGGGAAAAGATTGCAAGTACATTAGGAAAGACCGAACAGGAATCGGCCAGCCGTTACCGGCAGGCCAAGCTGTCGTGGCAAAAGAAAAAAGCGTTCCGCGGCAGCATCCGTAGCGCATTATCCGTGGGATTAGGCGTATTGTCTGCAGGCTTCGGGCTCAAAGGATTCCTGATGCCCAATAATTTTATTGATGGTGGCGTAACAGGGATTTCGCTGCTGATCAATGCCAAAACGGGTTTTTCGTTATCTGCTATGATCATCCTGATCAATATTCCTTTCCTTTTACTGGGCTGGCAACAGATCAGTAAAGGGTTCTGCATCCGAAGCATTGTTGCTATCTCTCTTTTGGCTTTTGCCATAGTGGTAATACCCTATCCTATTGTGACCAATGACAAGTTGCTGGTATCCGTATTTGGCGGATTTTTCCTTGGAGCAGGCATCGGGCTAAGCATACGCGGAGGAGCAGTAATTGACGGCACAGAGATCCTTGCCATCTTTCTCAGCCGCCGGCGAAGCCTGAGCGTAGGTGATTTTATACTTGTATTCAATATCATTATTTTTTCAGTTGCCGCTTATCTTCTTTCGCCGGAAACGGCGCTTTATGCGATACTGACTTATCTGGCTGCTTCAAAAACAGTTGATTTTATACTGGAAGGCGTGGAAGAGTTCACGGGCGTAACAATTATATCGCCACACAGTGAGGAGATCGCTCACCTCATCAAGCATAAAATGGGAAGGGGTTTAACGGTCTATTCCGGTAGAAGGGGATTTGGCAAGAGGGGTGAAAGTGATGCTGTAACAGACATTTTATTTACTGTGGTAACCCGTTTGGAGATCTCCCGGCTGACCAATGAAGTGGAAAAGATTGATCCAAATGCATTTATTGTAATGCAAAGCATAAAGGACACAAGAGGAGGAATGGTGAAGAAACGGCCGCTTAAAGAATAGCCAACCAATGATTGTTAGATCAACGGCCGGCTATTGTCAATTTTCCTATATTTAGGGTACGATTGTAAACCATCTGATCATGCTTCAAAGAACCAAGGGCCGCATTTTACTTGCCCTGCTTGTTATCACCGGCATGGCTGGCACACCTAAAAACAGCACACTTTCTCAAAAAGAAAGAAAATTCTGCGTAAGCAATCTGAAGGAAACACGCAATGAACTGGTCCGGTCTGTAAAAGAACTCTCACCTGCTCAGTTGAATTTCAAACCTGCACCTGGTACATGGAATATCCGCGAATGCCTGTATCATATAGCCATAGCTGAAAATGTTTTTAATGATATGCTGCAGGCTGCCATGAAGCAACCGGCAAGGCCAGAAAGAAGATCGGCAATAAAGATCAGCGATGCAGAGCTGATGCAAATAGCAACCGGCTGTACGCAAACATTGAAAACCTCTGATGCATTACAACCCGCAAAAGCAAGATGGGGATCACCGGCTGAAGCAATGGCCGCTTTCAGATCTGCCCGCACTGAACATGTCAGGTATGTGAAAAATACTACCGAAGATTTACGTAATCATGTCACGGAACTGTATTTGGGACCAGTAGATTGTTATCAGTTGATCCTTTTTATGACTTCTCATTCCCGTCATCATATACTGCAGATTAAGGAAATTATGGACAATGAGAGATTTCCTCAATAAACCGGGCAATACTACGATTGCGCTGCAAAGGGCATTTTTTTATTTTGTTTGGATAAAATGTCCCCATGAGAAACCTCCTGACTGCAATCATCCTGCTTGTGGCCCTCTCAGGCTGTAAAAAATTTATTGAGCAACAGAAAGAGAATTATGTATTATCGGCAATGACAGAAGGCCAATGGGTCATTACAAAATTTATCAATGCCGGCGATACCATCACCAGTGATTTTTCCGCCTACTCCTTTCAGTTTAACCGTGATTATACGGTGGATGCTATTAAAGAAAATGTCATTGAAAATAAAGGCGTGTGGGAAGGTGATCCTAATGCAATGAGTATTACAGCTTCATTTCCAGGTGCAGGCAACCCGGTAACCCTGATCAATGGGACCTGGCATATAGATCAAAACAGCCTTAGTTATGTGATAGCTTCACAAAGCGGCACAAGCGGGCAAAAGAGCTTACGTCTCGATAAAAAGTAAATTCAGGTATTCGGGTTTCATACCCTCATTGTTCCATTTTAATAATACTTCCGGATATTGTCTTTATAGGAATAGTTTTTGCTGTTTATACTGGGTTGCTACTAAATAAACCCTACACTGTGTAAACTAAACCAAGCTATCGTTGCGAAGGCCATATGTGTCTTTGGACTTGCTTTATCGGCAATATGTTCTGTTTTTGCTCAAACCCCAGCAGCCAATTTCACTGCTTCATCTATTGCCGGCTGCTCTCCATTGATCGTAAATTTCCAGGATCTTTCTACCGGTAATCCGGAAACCTGGTTATGGGACCTGGGAAATGGCAATAGTTCCACTTTGCAAAACCCTACGGCTACTTACTTTACACCTGGCACATATACTATCCGGCTTACTGTGACCAATAACAATGGAAGCAATACGCTTACCCGCGCGCAGTACATCACTGTGTACGAGCCCCCCACTGTCGATTTCTCTGCTAATATGCAAACAGGTTGCTTTCCCCTGCGTGTTCAATTCACTGATCTTTCTTCAGTACCTGCAGGTAGCTCGATCGTAAGCTGGCAATGGGATTTTGGCAATGGGGTTACTTCTACCGACCAAAATCCGCTAGCCGTTTATACCACTGCCGGAAGTTTTGCTGTTACCCTCAAAGTAACAGACAACAGGGGTTGTTCCAGGATACTCGGAAGGAATGCTTATATCAACGTAACGCCTGGAGTAACGGCACGCTTTACTGCCACACCACCTGTAGCCTGCTCTGCTCCCGCCAATATTCAATTCAACAATACTTCCACTGGCCCTGGTACAGTTTCCTATCAATGGGATTTTGGTGATGGCAATACATCCACTCTTACTTCACCTGCTCACACCTTTGCAGCAGAGGGTGCTTATACCGTTACGCTTACTGCTACCAGCAGCAATGGTTGCGTGGATACGGCAACGAGAATAATACCTGTGGCCAGGTTTTCCAGTTCCTTCCAGTTTTCCGGAACGGCCTGCCCCGGTTCACGGCCCCGAAGAAGGTCGGCGCCAAGGCGGCGAAGTCGCCTCCTCCCCAGTACACGACGGTCTTCGGCGAGGCACTCGTGGAGGAATGCCGCCGGGACGAGCGGGTCCTGGGGATCACAGCCGCAATGAATTCGGGAACGGGACTGAACCTGCTCCAGAAGGCGATGCCCGAGCGCTACTACGACGTC
>CBHEUU010000516.1:0-3964 GCA_965990355.1 uncultured Chitinophagaceae bacterium | reverse complement strand
GCCACCAGGTCGCGGTAAGCTTGTGATCCCCTGTCGTATTCCAGCACCTTAATACCATTCAGGTAATGCTCTACGTGGTTATTGGGGTAAACAATTACGCGGCCCGTATTCCAGCCACCTGGTTGTTTGATAAAACGTGTTTGTTTTTGCGCTTTGATCAGATCATACAAGGATGCCAATGTCCGGTTACCATCACGGCCCAGTTTGGCATCAGGATGAAGAGAGTCATCCAGTAATTGATATTCCAATCCAATAGCTGAACCCTGGTTGTTCTCCGAAAGTGTTACAAAATATTTCACACCACTGTTTGCTCCGGGTGTGAGTTTGAAATCAAATGAGAGATCAAACGCACCGAATTGCTCTTCCGTTACAATATCCCCGCCATTGGTTGATTCAGCACCTCCGGATGGCAGCACACTCAATTCGCCATCTTTTATCTCCCATCCTTTTTCGGGGAATGTTTTTTTGTATGCACCTCTCCATCCTTTGCTGCTTACTCCGTCAAACAACAATTTCCAACCAGCTTTTTTTTCTGATTCGGTTAATGTATTGGGGATCGTATTCATAACGTATATTGATGAAGGAAATGAAGCAGGTTTGAGATCACTGGTTTTGATCCTGATATTCTTCCAGTATATTTTTTTACCCGCCATCTCCGGTTTACCAATGCTATGCACCTGTAAAGCGATAATTCCTTTACTGTCTATATTATCTACCACATGTGCCGCAGGTTTATCATTGATCCATGTTTTGATATCATTCCCGATGCATTCCACCCTGATCTTATTGTATACGCCTGTTTTTAATAATGCCTGGGCCGAAGGATTCAGCATTAAAGGGTATAACCAATCCCTTCTGCCTTCATCATACACACCAGCCGTCCATTTACGGGAAGAAGGGTCCAGCTCATACTGATAACCAAAAACTTTTCCCTTGCCTTTATTGCCGGCAGGATCATACTGGCTGCGGAATTGTATACCTGAATTGGATGTTGTATCCATGATCTTTACTTCCAGCTCCAGTACAAAATCGTTGTATACTTTATTGCTGATCAGAAATGTATTCGGTGTGTTGGGAACTGTGATGCCTGCAATAGCACCGTCTTCTATTTTGTATTCAGCATCACCGGCCACTTTCGTCCAGCCAGTAAGCGTTTTTCCATCAAAAAGTTCTACCCATCCTTTTTTATCTGTCTGGGCGGAAAGTTTTATTGCCGTTATGACAAGTGCTGCAACTAAAAGCCTTTTTTTCATGTGTATATTTTATTTTTTTCTTTTTGGCCACATGGAATTCGCCATCATTTATATTAAATTATATGCTGGTTTCCAGTTTTGAATACTGTGTGAATAGATTGCTTCATTTGCCAGGTGAACACATACAGCAGTTGTAGCACCTGTTCTTACATTGGATACCGGTATCTTTTTTTGCGTAATGCAATTATAAAGTTCCTGCATGGCATACCATGTACCATCTTTCATCTTTTCCGTCATAAGAGGAATGCCGCCATCTTTGTTCCATTCAATACGCGTAGCACCTGTTACGCCATCAACAGTTTCCAGTTCTTTCTTAGCCTCTTTTTCAGGATAAAAAACACCTTCATGCGGCAATAAAGAAACCATTCCCCGTGTGCCTTTGATCTTGAAAATATAACCTTCTTTGGCATTGCCACAGGTGGCGCCGAAATTGCCGATCATTCCTTTATTATTATAGCGGAGAATGGCCTGCACATTATCATAGGTTTCGCGGCCATCTTTATAATAATCAATTCCACCAGTGCCCATAATCTCGTCGGGGTGTGTATCAAAAGCCCAATTGATAAAATCCATCTGGTGCGACAACAATTCTGCAGGAAGCCCACCCGAATGACGTTTATACATCCGCCAGTTGATCTGTTCATCCGTGTATCCGGCAGGCACAGGGCGGCGCCAGTTCCAGTTCCTGTCCCAGCGGCAATCAATCTGCGTTACAGTGCCCAGGTAACCTTTGGAGATCATGTCCTTTACCTTGAAGTAAAGTGGTGTGTAGCGATACTGATGTCCCACTACAAGCGTTTGAGCAGGAAGTGAAGTACTTAGTTTAACCAGTTCCAATGCTTCAGGAATGGAATAGGTCATTGTTTTTTCGAGGTAAACATGCTTTCCGGCTTTCAGCGCGTCTGCGGCTATCTGAAAATGCATATCAAGGGAAGTAGCAATGATCACTGCCTGCACGTTTTTATCGTCCAGCAACTGGCGATATTCTTTATAAGTTTTTGCAGAAGCTGCAGCAGGTTCTTTACGGGTTGCTTCAAGGCGGAAATCAAGCAGGTCGCATACAGCGGTCAGCGTAAATTGCTCTTTTAGCTGGGCCAGTACAGAAAGAATACCCAGACCGCGATCGCCACAACCAATGATCGCAATTTTAACAGGGTCTGGTGCAGCTGCAGCAGCGCGCCAATTTTGTCCGAGCAATAATCCGCCGGTGAGCAGACCGGTCTTTTCTATAAAATCCTTTCGCTTCATGAGTTAGCAAACAATAAGAAAATCAAATTTACAGTTTCAGGGTTGTAATAACGAACGAAAAATCCTGCTGGCAGTATCCGTTATATTCCCGTTTTTCTGCCGGTAGATAAAATAGGCGCCGAGTCCAGGTTGTTTCTCCACAAAATTCAGTGCTTGCGAAAGTCCCATACCCATCAGTGCATTATCGTAGGCATCTGCCGTTATCGCATCAGGAGCATACACGGTTACGCTAATCAGTTCGTTATCGAAAGGATAGCCAGTGTGTGGATTGATGAGATGGGATAAATGTTTGCCGCCGCTTTCCCGGTAGCGGCGATAATTTCCGGAAGTGGTCAGTGCGCCTTTATCCAGCCATACTATTTTTTTCATGGTCACAGGTGCGGGATCTTCGTCCGGTGATTCAATACCAACAGACATTTTCTTTTGTTCCGGCCATTTTTTTCCCTTTACGCGTATTTCTCCGCCGAGCTCAACAAGATAGTTGTGAATGCCGTTTTGTTCCAACAGCATGCTGAGCTGGTCTACACTGTATCCTTGTGCTATGCCATTTGCATCGAGTTGAACGCAGGTTTTTTTCTTCTTTAATTTCTTTCCTTCCCAGTATAGCAGTCGTGTATCAATGCAGGGCAATAAAGATTGAATAGACTTTTGATTGGGTAAACTATCTGGTTTGACGGGGCCGAATCCCCATACCTTGGTAAGGGGGCCGATAGTGATATCAAACAGGCCGTTTGTCTTTTTGAAAACGGATTGAGCGGCTTTTGTTACGGCAATAAAATGTTCATCCACAACCAGGCCATCTGGTGATTGATTGAATTGATTGATCAGGGAATTGGGCTTGTATAGTGAAAGGGAGTGATCTATAACCGACAGGAGGCTGTCTATTTGGGATTTAACGACCAGGGAGTCCTTTGCGTAGTAGGTGATATGATAGGTGGTGCCCTGGGCAGAGCCACTGATCTGCACTTTCTTCATTTCATTTTTACAGAAGAAGATGCAGGGAATAAGGGTGAGTAGAAGCAGGCGGTTCATGAGGCAAACCTAATATTCCCGGGTTAGAGTATAAAAACAAAAAAGCCTCTCAGTAAACTGAAAGGCTTTTTTAATAAATATGGCAGCTACCTACTCTCCCGCATTGTGGTGCAGTACCATCGGCCATGAGGGGCTTAACTACTCTGTTCGGTATGGGAAAAGGTGAACACCCTCGGAAAAACCACCATAAGATGATTGTCTATTGTCGAGATAGACATCCGCTTTAGCCAAGGCTATAGCGAATAAATAAGATCATATTGGGAAAGTTAGAAGGAATCACTAATACTATTCATTTTTAGAAAATGAATAAAAAAATTAAAGCGTACGGGCAATTAGTACTACTCGGCTTTACTGTTACCAGTTTTACACCTATAGCCTATCAACGTCATAGTCTTTGACGGCCCTTGAAAGTAAACTCATCTTAAGGAAGG
>CBHEUU010000515.1:0-3965 GCA_965990355.1 uncultured Chitinophagaceae bacterium | reverse complement strand
AGACAACCGAAGCCACCAGCTTTGTTGTTAGTTTCAGTCGGTTATAGTTACTCATATTGGTTGTTTGCCGGCAAAGCTGAAAAAGGCGGTCAGCAATTTCGTCCGGCTAAAAAAAGCGGGTGCGGAACAGATAATCCGGCTGCAGTATTTCTGATAATCATTAGTTTAGATGTATTACCAAATTGTTACCCTACCGTACCTGGTGGTGCAAAATCCATGAAGACGGAATCTTTCACCATTGGTTTTGTTGATTGCGTTGATTGCAAACTTCCTTTCTTCAGGTATTCTGAAGGTGTGAGTCCGATGATCTGTTTGAAGTAATGATTGAAAGTGGATTTGGAATTAAAACCCGCTTCATACGCCAGGGAAAGAATGCTGGGTGCAATTCCCTGCCGGCGGCATTTGTCCATTACCCTGATCACTTCCTGCACCCGGTGTGTGTTGACAAACTGGTAAAATGAACTGCCACCATGCCGGTGCAGCGATTCTGTAATATGGTGTTTGGGAATTTTTGCCAGCGCAGATAATTTTTCCAGGCTTAAATCAGGATCTGTATACACTTTCTTTTCCTTCATCAATTTCTCCAACTGTTCCATCACTTCCTGTTGCTGCCCTGCAGGCAGGTTAGTGGTCTTTATATTAACGTCTCTTACATTGATCACTGCAAGCCCGGTCACTATTTTTTTCTCCGGCTTTTCTTCTACCGGAATGATCGCAGGTTGATCCTGCTGCCCTATTACTGGTTGTATTTTGCTCTCCTGAGTGGTCACTGTCAGCTCGGTCTGCAAGCGGAAAAGATAACGGCCAATCAGTATGCTTTCCAGGGCCAGCACGCTGTAAGCAACAATGCGCAACCAGAGGCTGACCGTATCTGCCATTTCTGCAAACCCGTCAAAAAAGAAAGCGATTTTTACGGTAGCCGATATCAATCCCACACAAAAAAACAATCCCGAAAGATACAAGAGCAGCTTTTTTTCAGTTCCCCAAAAGCCTGCAAGATTTTTAGCTATGCGATAAGCCAATACCGGGAAGACGAGAAATGAACCCAGGATGAAATAAACGGTGACTTCATTATATAAGTTGATCTGCTGCATCGGTACTTTTCCTGTCACCAGCATATAAAGCGTGATACTGATAAAAGCCGTAGCCGCTGCAATAGCAGGTACAAACAAATACCAATGACGTGCTGCGATATACCGGTCATTCTGCACTTTGCGGGCCACCATCCACAACAATGGACCATAAGCCAGATCAATAAAGGTGTTGAATCCTTTTTGAAGCACTTCATTGTCTGTGCCCGCATAGATCACAAACTTGATGGAAAGATGCGTGCAAAGGCAGGCCAGCAGCCAGAAAAGCAGATGATGAACAGGGCGTCGTTTTTGACCGGTCATCAGCAGCATAAGCGCCATCAGGGATTGAAACACACCAATAATGATAATATATTTCATACCCCGTAAAAGTAGGCGGGCTGTATTACCTTATGGTTAACTCGGGGATATAAAAGTTAATACTTTCTATACCAGCAACTTGTTTGGATAAGGGCTCCCTTACAACCGTTCTATTGTTCGATCAGCTTCCTCATCACTTCAAGCGTACCATTCCAGTAAAATGCCAGGTGTTTATAAATTATTTCTGTTGGGAAATTACTCAGTGTGAGTGTGAGAGCTGTTTGATCACCCTCCGGCATTAACCTGAATTCAATCACGGAATAGTTCTCCATTTTATCAGGCAACTCAGAAATCGAACTCAGGTGGTTATATTTAAGAACACGTTCAGGTTCAAATTCCAATACAGTGCCGGTATTCCTGAAATATATTCCATGCAAATCCCCCTCAATAATAATAGAACTGCCGATCTTCCAATCTGTGATGATCTCCAGTTCCGTTTCGGCCATCCATTTATTCATCAATATCCTATCAGTAAGCGCATTCCAGACTTTTGCAGGCAGGGCATTTATAATAATCGTCTTAGTGAAAATTTGATCCATAACAGATTCATATCTTTTTATTATCTCCAGCATCGCCCTGCTATTATGATATGGGCATTTCCATATACCGGCTTTATCCTGCCCGGGCATCAGTTCATTATCTTCCGTTCTTCCCCATAACCATTCCCCTTGTTTGTTGTCTATAATATATTCTTTAGTATAAGTCCATATTTTTTTGAAACTATCCAGGAACAATTGATCTCCACTGACTGTGTAAGCATTCAGAAATCCCACCATTGCTTCTGCCTGCACCCACCAGTGCTTTTCCTTTATCCAGTGATCTGCAGCACGGTCATATTCATAAAGCATCGAACCATCAGCATCCATCCCTTCCAGCGATGCCCGTGCCATATCCACTGCTTTTTGGCGGGTGTATTTTATCCATTGTTCATCTTTAATCATCTCAGCAGCCTCCTGCAAAAGCCAGGCAGCTTCTATGGTATGCCCAAAGGAGATAACAGGAGAACGGACTCTCCAACGTTCATCCATGAACAGGTGAAGATGTGAAGTTTTCTTATCAATAATATGTTCGCTGAATACCTGGAGCAGGGCACTGATTTTTTGTTTCAGCCCATCATCCTCCCAAACACTGTACAGGTTAGCATATGCTTCAATAATATGCAGGTGGGTATTCATCGTCTTTTTTTCATTGGCATCTTTTTTACTGAGCCGCATGTCCTGAAGCTGCTCCCAGGTTTCTGCATACGCTTCTCCATAACCACCATGTTCTTTATCATAGCTATATTGCTCTATGCACTGATATAGTTTTACAGCTTCTTCCAGGGCCTGACTGTTCCCGGATGCTTTATAAAATTCAGCCATCGCATAGGTCATAAACGCCTGCGCATATATCTGTTTCTTTGGATCAAGCTTTTCGCCTTTACTGGTAAGCAACCAGTAAACACCACCGTATTCCCTGTCAATAAAAAAACGGGTTACATAATCAAATGCTTTTTCTGCCTGTAATAAATAAGACGGTTCTTTAAAAGCATTGAAAGCTGCGGAGAAAGACCAAAGGATGCGCGCATTCAGCACAGCTCCTCTCGGAGCCTGCTTATCAACAATATTGTTTTCATCAATCCTCCCATAAAATCCTCCTTGTACAGGATCAGGCAGGTTTTGTTCCCAATAATGAAGTATGGAAAAAAGTTCTTTTCTAAATGGATGAACCGGCTGCATATTATCAATAGACATCCAAAATTACTCCAGTACTTCGTATAACTTTAATATTATCTTATCATTTGATGATGTAATCTCCACAATCCGTATTAGGGAACGCTTGCATCAAACACCTTTTCTAAGGCTTTCTGCATAAGCATTTGGTAAAGGACTGTCTTCAACGGCTTTTGCAGCCTTTTCAACATCATATTCAAACCGGATAAATTCAACCCGGATAGATTCTTTTTTCATAATACTGCTGTTCTGATCAATATGAAGAACCACATAGCCTCCCCTATTGTCTCCATCCTTGGGTTTGCCAACAGAACCGATATTAATGGCATGCCGGTAATGCTGGTTTTCTTCCGCCACCGAAGGTAAGATCCTGTGATAAGGTTTATGTGTATGCCCGAAACACATAATATCAGCATCTGCATCCTGCATTATGCGCCACAAACTCTTTTCATCCCGGTCTTCAAACAGGTATTCATTAATTTTCCTCGGGCTGCCATGCACCAGCAGGAGATTAAGTTTGTCATCATTCAATTGAAATTCCACTTTGAGATGCGCGGGCAGGCTTCTCAGGTATTGACGCTCTTCTTCTTTAACGGTTTGGTTGGTGAAGGAAATAGAAATTGCGCCGTTGGCTTTCTCTTCATCGGTTTTATAAGCACAACCACAATCATTACTCGCTCTTCCAATTCCAAAATCATAATTACCAGCAATCGTGGGTATTCCACGTTTCCTGATCTCATTGATCACTTCGTTGGGCCAGATATTGTATCCTACCAGGTCGCCTAAACAATAAATGACGTCC
>CBHEUU010000514.1:0-3971 GCA_965990355.1 uncultured Chitinophagaceae bacterium | reverse complement strand
AATAATGTGACCATTCAATATTATTTAACTAAAGATGGTGGCCACGCCTGGCCGGGAGGTTTGCCTGGTAGCTCGATGGGCGATACGCCTTCCACAGCGATTAATGCAAATGATTTATTGTGGGGGTTTTTCCAACAATATCAATTGCCTTGAAATTAATACGCTGGGTATCTCATAAAAGCTCACTATTTACGAAGCTGTTCCGCATTAAGCAGAATGGCTTTTTTTTGTGTTGTATTTTAGGAATGCTCTTTGATCAGTAACAGATTAAAATCCTTCTATGCGTTATAATATTAATCCCCTCGCCGCCTGTTCCCTTTTTCTTTTATTGTTAAGTGCCTGTACCAACAACGATTCCACAAAAACCACCGCCGCTGCGGGTACTGCTGGACTGACCTTGCCGGAAGGCTTCGGCGCCCAGATTGTTGCAGACAGTATAGGCACAGCCCGGCACATCGTTGTTAATGACCATGGCGATATATTCGTAAAACTGAACGAGGTAAAAGACGGCAAAGGCATTCTTGTCCTTTCTGACAAAAATGGCGACGGTAAAGCCGATTCCATTTCCGGTTTTGCTGATTATGGAGGCACAGGCATCACTATAAAGAACGGTTATCTCTATGCTTCTTCCAATACCTCTGTTTTCCGGTATAAACTGAACCAGGATCAGCAGGTGGTAGACACACAACATCCCGATACACTTATTTTTGGATTGATCGACCGCAGCCAGCACAATTCCAAATCCATTGCGCTGGATGACGCCGGTCATATTTATGTTAATATTGGCGCCTATTCCAATGTGTGCCAGGTACGGGACCGCATGAAAGGTTCACCCGGTATGATGCCTTGCCCCGTGCTGGACTCGGCCGGCGGCATCTGGCGGTTCAGCGCCGATTCCCTTCACCAAACTTATGGCAATGGCATACGCTATGCCACAGGCTTGCGCAATGTAGTAGGGCTCGACTGGAATAAAGAAAGCAATGCACTTTATGTAATGCAGCATGGCCGCGACAACCTCCACGATTTTTTCCCTGACCTCTATGATCAAAAAACAGGCGTGGAACTGCCCTCAGAAGCCATGTATAAACTGCACGAAGGCGCTGACTGCGGATGGCCTTATATTTATTACGACCAGATTCAAAAGAAAAAAATCCTTTCACCCGAATATGGCGGCGATGGTAAGAAAGAAGGTGGAGAGAAAGCAGAAACTCCTGTGGTAGCATTCCCCGGACATTTAGCACCGAACGCATTGTTGTTTTATACAGGCAATCAATTCCCTGAAAAATATAAGAACGGAGCTTTTGTTGCTTTCCATGGTTCATGGAACAGGGCACCGCATCAGGCAGGTTTCTATGTAGCATTTGTGCCTTTCAAAAATGGCGTGCCCAGCGGTGATTGGGAAATATTTGCTAATGGATTTGCAGGAACCAGTGATCCAAAATCTCCGGGCAATGCAAAATACCGCCCTTGTGGATTGGCGCAGGGGCCAGATGGGTCTTTATATGTTTCTGATGATGCACATGGCGCTATTTTCCGTATTACTTATACAAAAAAATAAAGGAGACAGCCCATCATCCATTAAGAAGTCTTATCTGGAAAATGAATATTTTTTTCCGCAAACTGGCACATTCCATCCAGCAGTTCACTCAGGCTGTGGCCGGTAGCTGTCAGCGTGTATTCCACACGTGAAGGCACTTCAGGAATATGATCATTGCGGTTGATGAGTTTATGTTGTTCCAGCAACTTAAGACGGTCTGCCAGTATATTATCACTGATATACCGGAGATCTTCTTTCAGGCTGGAAAACCGGTTATTGCCTTCTTCAATGCTGAAGAGCACTTCCGTGATCCATCGTTTGCTGAGCAGGTAAATGAGTTCATTCAGTGCACATTTCTCTTCCAGGTATGCCTGGTTCTGAAAATTGGTTGAACTTGTCTTCCTCATGGCCTTAACGTTTGAGTAATAGAGAATTGAGAAATTATGGGAATTCTTTTTTAGCGTTGGTTGCAGGTATGCCCTGGTTGGGCAGCGCTAAGTTAACATTTACATTTAAAATAAAATCAGGATATGGAATACAGGAAACTGGGAAACACATCGCTTACTCCTTCAGTAATCACTTTTGGCGCCTGGGCTGCCGGCGGCTGGATGTGGGGCGGAGCAGAAAGAAAAGATGCTATCGATGCCATCAGGGCTTCTTATGACCTTGGCGTTAATGCCATTGACACAGCACCTATTTACGGGCAGGGCACCAGCGAAGAAATTGTTGGTGAAGCCATTAAAACATTGCCAAGAGACAAAGTGTATATCCTTACCAAATTCGGCATGCGCTGGGACCTTACCAAAGGGGAGTTTGGTTTTCACAGCAAGGATAATGATAACAAGCCGATTGATATTTACAAATATTCCGGGAAAGAAAGCATTATCCTGGAATGTGAAAACAGCCTGCGCCGCTTACAAACCGATTATATTGATCTCTACCAGATCCATTGGCCTGACAGCACCACACCCATCCAGGAAACAATGGAAGCTGTAGCGCAGCTGATCAAACAGGGAAAAGTGCGATATGCCGGAGTTTGTAATTACAATGTGGCACAAATGACGGAAGCAACTAAATATATTTCACTTGCATCCAACCAGGTCCCTTACAGCATGGTGAAACGCGATATTGAAAATACAGTTGTTCCTTACTGTCTTGAACATAATACATCTATCCTTGCTTACAGTCCGATGGAACGTGGCCTGCTGACCGGTAAAATGAAACCAGGCTATGCCTTCAGCGAAGGAGATCACCGTGCAGGGCTACATTTCTTTACAGATGAAAATATTCAACGGACAAATGCTTTTCTTGATCGTATCAAACCTCTTGCTAATTCAAAAGGGCTTACAATCGGTCAGCTGGTGTTGCTATGGACACTTGCACAGCCAGGCATTACTATTGCGTTGGCTGGCGCCAGAAATAAAGAACAGGCAGAGCAAAATGCAAAAGCCACACGGGCTTCCTTATCTGCCGGAGAAGTAACAGCAATATCAGAAGAGCTGAGTAAGCTGAAACTGGTTAAATAGCCTGGCTATTGAAAACTGATTATTAAACCGTTTTCTGCTCAAAATCTTCCCTGACAGGATAAAAGATATTAATGACGCGGCAATCACTGATTGCTCTCGCGCTATGCGGTACGTTGCCCGGCACGCGGGCAACCATTCCGGCTTGCATGAGCACTGTTTCTCCTGCTATCGTCATTTCCAATTCTCCTTCCTGTATATAATCTATCGTTTCATGAATGTGCTCATGCAGCGGAACGGCAGCTCCCTTTTTAAGTATGTTAAATGCAACGGTAATATTGTTGGTGCTGACAAAACGTACATCAAATAAATCGTTTTGTACAGGCAAAACGGGTAGAGTGTTGTATTCAAAGAAATGTTGCTTCATGAAAGAATGTTTAGTGATATGCTGGTGTAAAAGTAAATTGACAACGGCTCGACAACTATCCCCAGTTGACGGTTTTATATCACCGAATACGGGTAATAAGAGTAATGCTAAATCAAACGGGGGTAATAAGATTAAGTTCTCTTAATCTTATTACCCCCGTTTTTGTTGGACTTGTTTTCTACTCTTACCTATTGCGTAAGTTCTTATTACCTCGATAACTCTTCAAACTCCGCATCACTCAATTCAATATCTCCGGCTTTCATATTTTCCTCCAAATGCTGCAGGGAACTGGTGCCAGGGATCAACAAAATATTATCCGCACGTTTCAGCAACCAGGCCAGAGCAATTTGTGCAACAGTAGCATTATGTGCTTTCGCTATACGGCCAATTTTATCAGCCAGTGTTTGAGGACCGGAAGCCAGCGGGTACCAGGGAATGAAAGCAATGCCGCGCTTTGTTGTATAATCCAGCACTTCTTCCCATTGACGGTTACCAAGGTTGTAAAGGTTTTGTACAGAAACGACCGGTAAAATTTTTTCAGCTT
>CBHEUU010000513.1:0-3991 GCA_965990355.1 uncultured Chitinophagaceae bacterium | reverse complement strand
CATTTCCGTATCGAGTGTGGTCAGCCCGTCTTCATTGGTGCGGAGGAGATAACGGTACACTTTGCTTAATTCATCCAGGAACTTTTCTGCTTTCTGTGGTTCGTCGCTGATCAGTGATGAAAGGGAGTTGAGACTGTTAAAAAGAAAATGCGGGTTCACCTGTCCTTTCAATCCTTCCAGCTGGCTTTGGAGGTTTTCTTTTTTCAACTGATCAGCTTCATCTACCAGCTTTCTCCATTTTTCATAAAATGCAGCGCCTTCATTAAAGCTTGTAGCCAGCAGGTTGCAGGTAATAGCGATCACCAGCATCCAGGGATAGTTGCCCATTTTCACACTTAAACCCATTACCCGGATATAATCATACCCAAAAAAGAGAATGGTGATCGCAATCACAGTAATTCCAACATAACAGGCAATGCTGATACCGATACGTTTAAAGGTTTGACTATAGAGGGGAAAACGATTGTTGAATATAACGGCCACCATGCTGCAAAGCGTATAGATCACTAGTACAAGAGCCATTGTGATAAGGCTGGGCCAGAGAAAATGTTGCCAGCTGTTGAAATAAGCAGCACCAAAAAGCATGGAGTTGAGGGCAAGGGCCACGGGTGGAATAATGATAGCGCCAATAAGCCGTTCTTTACTGCTGTATTTCAGTATCGTCATGTGTTTACTAATTGTTGAGCATAACCAGCTCTAAGGTATTATTTCTGCCTTTGCTTTTCCTGCTGTGCAGGATAGATTGCTGTTTCTGTAGATAGACTGGGCTTTTGACAGGCCGAACCGTTGTGGTTATTAAACGGCCTTATGCTGCCGCGATGAATCCCGGATGATCAACTGGGGGGCGAGGGTAGTGGTGTTGAACTCCGTAACCGGTCTTTTGCTTTCGATCAGTTGCAGCAGTGAATTGGTAGCAAGCTCTCCCATTTCAAATGCAGGCTGTTTGATAATAGACAGGGAGGGATCAATCAGTTCTGTGAGATCGGAATTGGAAAAACCAATGAGCGCAATGTCTTCCGGCACTTTTATTTTATGCGCCTTCAACGTTCTGAGACAGCCGGTAGTCAGCTTATCGGAAAGAGCAAGAATGGCATCAGGCCTGGCTTTGCCGTTCAGTAACTGACCCATTGCTTCTTCCACTTCTGCAGGGAGTAATCCTCCATGCGGACAATATTTAATAAAGCCTTCTTTTTCTTTTAAGCCATGATCAGCCAGTGCGGCAAGATAGCCGGCCAGCCTGTCTTTGGTAATGGAAAGAAGAGGATTGCTGGCCAGTGCTGCAATTTGTTTGTAACCATTTTGTATCAGGTGAACAGTGGCATCATAAGCACCGCGGTAACTATCCACCGTTATTTTATGCGTATTCAATTCAGGAACGATGCGGTCAAAAAAAACAATGGGCATACCGCGATCATACAATTCTTTAAAGTTGCTGAAATCGCTGGTTTCGGCAGACACGGATACGATCAATCCATCAATGGAGCGGGAAGTAAGATAGTTCAGGTTGATAAGCTCACGTTCGTATGATTCACGGGTTTGAGAAATGATAACGTTATAACCATTGCGGTAAGCCACCGATTCAATACCATCTATCGCCTGTGAAAAAAAGCTGTTGGCGATCTCAGAAACAATCACACCAATGGAATGTGTTCTTCTTTCTTTCAGGCTAAGCGCAATAGGATTGGGCTGATAATTGATCTTCTCTGCATAATCCAGCACCAGCTTTTTGGTTTCAGGACTGATCTCATAGCTGTCGCGCAAGGCTCTCGATACGGTAGAAGTGGAAAGACCCAGTGCTTTGGCGATATCCTTAATAGTGACAGCTTCAAATCTCATGATTCAACAAAAAGAAGCCCGCAGGAGCGGGCCACTTAAAGGTAACTCATTTGTGTACAAAACAGTAAAATTTTCCATCATCAGCGCCCACAATTTTTCTTGTATATAATTGATCAACAAATAATTATAACGTATTTAATGAAAACTCCCTGTAAGAATCTTGTTCAAACTCCTGCAATCGGATAACATATATAATTTTTTTTACTCAATTAATTCATAATGACATCGTTACCGGGAACGATTGCGTAAAAAAAGAGTTTCAATTACTTCGGCAATCTTGAAAATCCGCGTAGACTTGTCCAGTAACTGAAACGAAATTGCTTGTCATGCCAGAAAAAAACTGCTCAACCGCTTTTGCCGTTCGGCCGGGTGAATCCCTTATTCTTCCTCATTTTCCTCATTTTTCCGCTACCTGTTTGCATGGAAGGCCTGATGCATTTCATTTAACCATTGCTAAAAACTCTTCAAATTAAAACGATTGCAGTATGAAAAAACTACTGTTCATCTGGATCTTATTACTCAGTACTGCCACAGTGTTTGCACAAGCCCAAACCCGTACAGTAAAAGGAAAAGTAACAGATGAAACCGGCCAGCCTGTAGCTGGTGTGAACGTAACTGTCAAATCCACCAGGGTTGCCACCCAAACAAATTCTGCCGGCGAATTCTCCATTGCTGTGCCGCTTGCCGGTAAGGAAGAACTGATATTTTCTTCCGTCGGTTATAGCAGCACCACACTGGGTGCAGGCAATTCCGATATGGATGTGCGGATTGAAAAGCTGATCACTTCCATGGATGATGTGGTAGTGGTGGGTTATCAAACCATGAGACGGAAAGAACTGACTGCCGCTATTTCTTCCGTCAGCGCCAAAGACATCAAAGACATTCCCCTCAACTCTGCAGCAGAAGCATTGACCGGCCGCCTGGCTGGTGTGCTGGTGCAAAGCACAGAAGGAAGCCCGGGTGCTGATGTGACCATCAAGATCCGTGGTGGAAGTTCTATTTCGCAGGACAACTCACCGATCTATATCGTGGACGGCATACAGGTAGAGAACGCACTTTCTTTTCTTTCTCCTTCAGAAATTGAATCCGTTGACGTGTTGAAAGATGCTGCTTCTACAGCTATCTATGGTGCAAGAGGCGCCAATGGAGTAGTGATCATTACTACCAAGGGCGGAAAGGAAATGAAAACAAGGGTTTCTTATGATATGTTCTATGGTATCCGCAACATCGTGAACAAACTCGATGTGATGAAGCCATATGATTTTGTGCAATATCAATACCAGATCTATAACTACAACACTGATCAGGAAACCAAAAACAATTTCCGCGACCGCTATGGCCGTTGGGAAGACCTGGACATTTACAAGAACATGCCTTTTGTTGACTGGCAGGAAGAAGTGTTTGGCCGCAAGGCAGGTACATTCACTCAATCAGTGAATGTAACAGGTGGTACGAAAACAACCACTTTCAACCTGAGCGTGAACAACACGAGTGAAGATGGTATCATGTTGAATTCAGGTTTCCGCAGAACGATGGTGTCTTTCAAATTTGATCACCGCATATCAGATAAAGTGAGGATAGGCTTCAATGCCCGTTATGGCGACCAGCGTACGCAAGGTGCAGGTACATCCAACTCAGGTACGCAAGGCAATAACCGGTTGAGGAATGCAGTGCGCTATAAACCTTTTATCGGCGGTTCTGATATTGTGGATGAATTTGATCCCGATTATGCAGCGCTCACCAATCTTACCAGTCCTGTGTTGCTTGCTTATGCCGAAGAACGTTTCAACTACCGCAGGGATGTTATCTTAAATGGTTACCTGAGTTATTCTCCCATAAAAGGATTGACATTTAAAACTGTTGGCGGTTTCACTCCTTCTACGAATAAGCTGAACCAGTTCAGCAGCGCCATCACTGGTGTGGCAAGACAGAACGCGGGTATGCCGGTAGTAGTGCTCGGAAGAGGAGAAGCAATGTCAATCACCAATTCCAATACAGTAACATATTCAAAAACATTTGCGATAGACCACAAAATAGATCTGCTGGCAGGCCAGGAAATTTATCAGACCAAAACATCTGCCCTGAATACAACGGTGAAATGGCTTCCTGTTGATATCACACCTAAAGAAGCATATGCAGGTATTCAGAAAGCTAC
>CBHEUU010000512.1:0-3994 GCA_965990355.1 uncultured Chitinophagaceae bacterium | reverse complement strand
TCCTAATTGCTGGTTCAAATTGTCTGCACCTGGCGCCGCAGCAAAATAATATTCTTTTTATAAATAACAGTAAAAAACGGCCGTAGCCAGGGCGGCAAAAAGCGTAAATCGGCAGACAGACAAGATTCTCATAAGAGGGCCAGTTATTACAGGATATGGTTAAATCCTCAGGTACAGTTAGTTAGACCTGAAAAGAATAAACGTAACAAATGCAATTTTATTGCCCGGAACTAACTGATATTCAAGAGACGGGACTTCTGACTCCCGACTAAAGATTCCTGACTATAATTCCTCCTCCAATCACATCATCTCCTTCATAAAAAACAGCACTTTGACCAGGGGCGATGCCTTTGGCATTTTCGTAAAACCTCACTTTCATTTGACCATTGTCAGGATAAATATTGGAGAGGCTGCCTTTATCTTTATAACGGATTTTGGTCACAGCTTCCATACCGGGTGTAATGGTATCGTACTTGATCATGTTCAGTTTACCAACAGTCATTTCATTCTGTTCCAGGTCGGCTTCATCACCAAGCATCACGGTATTGCTTTCGGGGTCGATCCTGGTAACAAATACAGGTTTTCCAAAAGCGATATCCAGACCTTTGCGCTGACCGATAGTATAGAAGGGGTAACCTTTATGTTTGCCCAGTATTTTCCCGGTTTTATCAATGAAATTGCCGCCGGCTACTTTTTCTTCCAGCCCATCCACTCTTCTTTTCAGAAAACCGCGGTAATCATTGTCCGGCACAAAGCAGATCTCATAGCTTTCGCTCTTTTTAGCCAGTTCGGGATAGCCGTATTGCAAAGCCATTTCACGGATCTCTGTTTTGCGATAGGGTGCTAATGGCAGTAAAGTACGGCTAAGCAGGTCCTGCTGCAGTCCCCAGAGCACATAGCTTTGATCTTTTGTATCATCAATGGCTTTGCTCACTACATAGCGGCCATTATCATGCTGCCTGATCTTTGCGTAGTGACCGGTAGCAATAAAATCACAACCCAATGCATCGGCTCTTTTCAACAGAGCCCTCCATTTGATATGTGTATTGCAAAGCACGCAGGGGTTCGGAGTGCGGCCGGCCAGGTATTCTTCCACGAAATTGTCGATCACAAAACCGCCGAACTCATCACGTATATCAAGAATATAATGTGCAAAACCATGCTCCACGGCTGCCTGTCGGGCATCGTTAAAGCTGTCTACATTACAACAACCTGTTTCCTTTTTGCTTCCACCACTGGCTGCATAATCCCAGGTCTTCATGGTGATGCCCACCACTTCATACCCTTCGTCATTAAGCATGAGGGCAGTGACAGTACTATCAATACCTCCGCTCATGGCAACCAGCACTTTTCCTTTACGACTCATAGTTTTTAAAAAATTGCAAGCAGCAAAGATACAATATCCTGCATAGCTATTCAGTATACTCGCTGCCTTGTTGATTGTCAATTGTTTGGATTTTTCGACCCATAAGGACTCAAAACCCGGTCATGAATTACAAAATCAGGGAGAATAAGTTTGTGGGTATCGGAAATATTATGGCCCAACGAAACTTCATCTTTTTGTATCTTCCTCGCTCATTCACTTAACCAACAACTGTTTATGAAGAAACTTGCTCTGATTACCTGCCTGCTGGCCCTGTCATGTGCAGGCATGGCCCAGGACCTGAAGTATTATTTGCCGGACAGCGTTACCTATAACCCGGCCATTCCCAAACCCAAGGATATTATTTACCATGAAGTAGGTGAGTACCACGTGACCCACGACCGGCTGGTGAATTATATGAAGGCGGTGGCCGCAGCTGCGCCGGAAAGGGTGAAACTGGAGATCATGGGATTTACGTATGAAAAAAGGCCGCAGGTGTTGCTGATCATTACCTCGCCCAAAAATCATCAGCGACTGGAAGAGATAAGGCAACAGCATGTGCAGTTAACCGACCCCGACCGCTCTGCTTCGCTCAATATTGATAATATGCCTATCGTAGTATGGATCGGGCATTCGATACATGGTAATGAACAAAGCGGAACGAATGCTTCTCTGCTTAGCGCTTATTACCTGGCAGCAGCGCAGGGAAAACAAATAGATGAACTGCTGGATAATACCGTCATTCTTTTTGACCCGTCGTTTAACCCTGATGGTATGCAGCGTTTTTCCGGTTGGGTAAACCAGCATCGCAGCAAGAATCTCGTGAGCGATCCGAATGATCGTGAGTTTAATGAAGTATGGCCTGGCGGACGGTTCAATCATTACTGGTTTGATCTTAACCGCGACTGGTTGCCTGCGATACACGTAGAAAGCCAGAACCGCCTGGAATGGTTTCATAAATGGAAACCGAATATTCTCACGGATCATCATGAGCAGGGAAGCAATGCTACCTTCTTTTTTCAACCGGGTGTGCCTTCGAGGGTCAATCCATTGACGCCGGATAAAAACCAGGAGCTGACAAATAAACTGGGTAAATATCATGCGGCTTTTCTTGACCGTATCGGTTCGCTTTATTTTACCAAGGAGAATTATGATGATTTTTATTATGGAAAGGGATCAACCTATCCTGATGTGAATGGAGCTATCGGGATCTTATTCGAACAGGCATCTTCAAGAGGTCATTTGCAGCAAACAGCTAATGGACTGCTGAGTTTCCCCTTTACGATCCGCAATCAATTTGTAACCGCGCTGTCTACACTGGAAGGAGCAAAAGCTTTGAGAAAAGAATTCCTGCAATGGCAAAGGGATTTTTATAAAACAGCGATGACGGAATCAGCAGCATCGCCTGTAAAAGGATATGTGTTCGGTGATGAACAGGATAAAGCAAAAACCTATCATTTTGCAGAAATGCTGCGCCGTCATCAGATACAGGTACTGGGAGTAAAAAATAAGATCAGTGCAAAAGGAAATGAATTCAAACCGGGCAGTACTTATGTAGTGCCGGCGAATCAACCACAGTTCAGGTTGATCAGGACCATTTTTGAAGAAACATTCCAGTATAAAGACAGTCTGTTTTATGATATCACTTCCTGGACCATGCCATTGGCATTCGGCTTGCCGGCAGCGGAATTGAATGCTGCGCAATATGCAGGCGCGGCAGGTGATAAACTGACAGAGTTGCCTAAACCTGCCGGTGAAGTAACCGGTAAAAGTGAATATGCTTACCTGTTTGCATGGGATGATCTGTATGCGCCACGTGCGTTATATGAATTGCAGCAGGCGGGTGTTATGACAAAAGTGGCGACCAATAAATTTGATATGCAGATAGGCAATGCCACACTGCCATTTGATTACGGAACGATACTGGTACCGGTAAAAGCGCAGAAGATGAACAGCAGCCAATTGGCAGAACTGATCAAAGGGGTGGCAGAGCGCAATTATATAAAAGTGTGGGCAGTGACTGGCGGAAATGTAAGCAGCGGCAGTGATTTGGGCAGCAGCAAATTTGCAGCAATAGCAGAACCAAAGGTGGCCATGCTTACAGGCCCTGGGGTGAATGCTACTGATGCAGGTGAAGTGTGGCATCTGCTTGATCAGCGGATGAATATTCCGGCAACGCACCTGGAGCCATCAGCATTCAACCGTGCACAAACAGATCAATACAATACGCTGATCATGGTAGGCGGAAGCTATGGCGATCTGAATAAAGAAAAACTGAAGAGCTGGGTGCAGGCAGGCGGCACGTTGATCCTTACAGAAGAAGCAGTGACATGGGCAGCGCAGAATGGCATCAGCAATGTGACGTTCAAAAAAACAAAGCCGCCGGTAGACAGTACGCAAAAAGCAACTTATGTAGACAGGGAGCAGGTGGATGGAGCGCAGCGGGTGAGTGGTGCAATCTTTGGAGCTGAAGCAGATCTTACGCATCCGTTGGCTTATGGGTACAATCAAAAAACCATCAGCCTGTTCAAAGCCAACAGGGTGTTTATGGAAAGGAGCAAGAATCCTTATGCCACGCCGTTCTTTTATGGAGGGAAGCCTATGCAGAGTGGTTGGGTAAGCCGGGAGAAC
>CBHEUU010000511.1:0-4002 GCA_965990355.1 uncultured Chitinophagaceae bacterium | reverse complement strand
GCTACTGGAAGGCCAGGCTTATTGCCACAGCTTACCTGGTCGTATGAATTGAGCTATACATTGAAGAATCTCAATTTCACACTTGGTTATAGCCATACAAAAAACAACCAGGATATTGCCATTGCGCGTTTCAAAGATGTATTCCCCAATATTCCTTCGGATGATAATGTTACAGTACAGGTCCCTATCAATCTGAAGTCTTCAGATTATTTCGGACTGAATATTTCAGCGCCCATCCGCATCAGCTCATGGTGGAATATGATCAATGATGGAAATGTGTATTACAATCATTTTAATGGCCAGCTGGGAATAACCAGTCTTAATCGCGGTAAGCCGGCGGTGGACCTGCGGAGCAATAACACGTTTACATTCAAAAAAGGATGGACAGCCGAATTGAATGGCACCTACAATTCCGGAGGGCAATCAGGCTTTATGGTGTTTGACCCGCGCTGGAGCCTTTCTGCCGGTGTGCAGAAAACGATATTAAAAGGAAAGGGAACCGTTCGTGCCAATATCACGGATATTTTCTGGACCAATCTGCCCAAAGCGGTGATCACCTATGATAATTATATCGAAAAATGGCGGGCTTACCGGGAAACAAGAGTGGCCAATATCACCTTCTCTTACCGCTTTGGCAATAATAAAATTCAGGCAGCACGCCGCCGCACCACTGCATCTGAGGAAGAAAGGCAAAGAGCGGGAAATTAGATTTTCAAACGGTTTGTTTTCTCAAGTGTCCCGGGGCTGGTATTCTTGCCGGCCCTTTACTTATGCAACTTCTCCAGCAATTGTAAATGTGGTTGCAGGTTCTGCAGTGTATTCTTCTGCAGAAACTTTTTCAGGTGTTTATAGAAATGACTATGGTCATAATAACCATACAGCGCATGATCAAAGTCTTCCGGAGAGTGTATGAGATGAGCGGTAGCCTTTCTTATCCGCATGATCTGCAAAGCCTGTTTGCTGCTGATGCCGGTACAGGTTTCAAAATAGCGTTGCAATGTGCGGCTGGAAATACCATTTTTAGCCGCAAGTTTTTCAATCGAAACAGTAAAACGATTTCCCTGGAAGCATTCTTCCAGTATTGAACTGACTATGTTTACTGGGTGCAGGGGCCCATCATAATCTGCCAGCACAGAAAGAAAATGAGCAGCTGCAGCATGCACACGTTCTTCAAATGAGGAAGCTCCTTTTATACGGCTGATCACCTTCTGGTCCATTAAATAGCTCAATGGAAATATATAGCCCCTGTACTCAGAAAAGTCAACGTCCTTCTGAAAAACGATCGGAGAAATACGGAATTTAATGCCGAACAGGTGGTTGTCCTTCTTATGAAAACATTCAATGGCATTGTATCTCGGAAGAAATCCATCGGTTTTCATTTCAAACTTTTTATCATTCACCTGCATTACGAAAGGTGTTCCCAGGTTAATGATATAGGTGTAACCGATATTAGGAAACTGTGCATCGGAAAAGCCTTTTGGAAAGCGTTCCCACAGATCTTCAAAACGCGTTTCCCAAAAAAAATCTATGTATTGCGATAACCCGGCCGGCGGAGGGATCCGGTGGTAATTGTTTTCAAAATGGTCGATATGAAAAAACTCGATATGCTGCATACCCGGACAAGAAGGAACAGGGGAAAGGTATTTAAAATCAGCAGCAGGCTAAAACCGTGCATGTAATTCCGGGGCTCTATTTTACTTCTTCGAAAACTCCTGTTTGCCTGTTCTTCCTCACATTATCCCAATTAAAATACCGTCCGTTCATGGCCACATACACGCCTGGGGGTAATGTTTGTGCAAAAGCAAGTGCACTACCGAGATTGAACAGTCCGTCTGAGCTACCGAATTTAATAGGGATCATGGCGCCTGTCAATACAATGGTTTTATGTTTCACTTTTTCAGCCAGCCATTTGGCGGTATGGCTCATCGTATCTGTGCCATGGGTGATAATGATCTGCGATTCTTCGCACTGATTGCATTGATGGGCGATCAGCTCCCGGTCCTCATTGGTCATTTCCAGGCTATCGATCATCATCAGGGTGCGGATTTCCACCTCCACTCGGTTGCGGCCCATTTCCAGCAGGTCAGACATATGTGTGTCTTTAAAATAGAGCTGGCCATTGAGCTCATTATATTCTTTATCAAAAGTGCCCCCGGTGATGAAAATGCGGATTGCCATGGTAGAAAAGGTTTGGGCAGTGAAATTAATAATCTCCCATGGGCTGTCAACTTATGGCCACTGTTTTTACACCAGAATTCAAAATTGAAAAGGAAAAAGCGGGTAATGTTAGATGATTTTCAGCGTTTTGGAAGCTTCTTTGCGATTGGATTACCAGCCGCCGGGGCCGATCTGGATGGAGAAGAAAAAAATCCTGGGGTACAGCGCAATAAAAGAAATTTCACATTTTTTTGTATAATACAATTATGCTACTTAATTTAGCGCGCCTACAAATAAAAAAAAGGCCCTTCCGTAGAAACGGACTGACCTCTAACGATTGCTTGCCATATGAAAATTCTTCGAAGTAGACTTTGATCCCGTTTTACCGGGGAATAGTTCTTGCAGGTTTACTTCCTCACTTTGACCTCTGACGACTTGCCTGTTTTAACGATTGCCTGCCGTATGAACTATGTAATGAACTATCACGACACAAATGTAGCTTTGCCTGCACTAGCTTTCAAAACAAGTTAAACCTGTTTTGAGCATGTCAAACAGGTTCAAAAAACAGCGAAACCCTTACTGGTAGCCGATTCCCTGAAAATTTCTGCACGATGTCCAACCGTACACATGATATATTATTTCAATTAATAAAATCGCTTGAAAAGGCCGAAAAGAGGCATTTCAAGCTCTATATCACCAGGAGTTCCGGTAAAGAGGAGCTTAAAATCGTACGGCTTTTCGATGTTTTGGACAAGCAGGACACATATGATGAGAAATCGTTACTGAAAAAACTCCCCGGAACAGAGAAAAGACAGCTCTATAATCTCAAAACCCACCTCTATAAGCAGATACTGGCCAGCCTCCGCCTCTTGAAGAGTGCCGACAGTATTGACCTTCAGCTGAATGAGCAATTCGACTACGCTCACATTCTTTATAAAAAAGGGCTCTTTGTACAGAGTTTGAAAATTCTCGAACGTGCAAAAGAAACAGCCAAAACACACCAGAAATTCTATTTCCTGGCCCAGGTCATCGCCCTGGAAAAAAGAATAGAGAATCTTCATATTACCCATAGCGTGCAGAACAGGGCGAATATTCTGGCTGAGGAAGCGAATATTATCAGCCGTCATATCGATACAGTTTCAAGGGTAAGCAATCTTTCCCTTCAATTATTCAGCTGGTTTACCCTGCATGGTCATGCGCGCAATGAAAAAGATGAGGCCGGTGTAAAGAAATTCATGCAGCAGAACCTTCCAACCAATACGCATGAACTTACAGGCTTTTATGAAAAACTTTATCTGTACCAGAGTTATTGCTGGTATGCATTTATACGCCAGGATTTTTTGCAGTACTACCGTTATGCGCAGAAATGGGTAGATCTTTTTGAATCCAACCCTTTGATGATACGTGTGGAAACAAGCCACTACATCAAAGGACTGCATTACTTATTGAATGCACATTTCGATCTCCGCAATTACAAAGAATTTGCTGTCATACTGAAAAAGTTCGAACAGTTTGCACAAACATCGCGCGTGCAGGAGCATGATAACTTCCGCATCCAGGCTTTTGTGTATATCAGCACCGCAAAGATCAACCAGCATTTTATGCATGGTACATTTAAAGAAGGATTGAAAATTGTACCAGACATCGAAGCAAAGCTGGAAGAGTATGCGCTCTTCCTGGATCAGCATCGCATAATGGTAATGAACTATAAGATCGCCACTCTTTATTTTGGCAGCGGCGATTACAGCACCTGTATCGATTACCTGCAAAAAATTATGCACAACAGCAGTGAACTGCGCACCGATCTGCAGTGCTACTCCCGTGTGTTGCACCTGCTGGCCCACT
>CBHEUU010000510.1:0-4003 GCA_965990355.1 uncultured Chitinophagaceae bacterium | reverse complement strand
ATCATTCCTGTGCCTCCTGTATAATACTCACCCAGCAGATCAAGGTTATTTGACAATGTTGGTGTCAGTTCGGGATTGCCCTCTGACACGGTCTTATCTTTGAGACTCACGTTCATCCTCGGTGCAATATCACCATAGGCAGGCCTTGAGATCGTTCTTGTATATGCAAAACGATATACCGACTTTGCATCCGGAGTGTACTTGATATGGAAGGCAGGCATAAAATCAAGGAAATCCGATTTGGACACCAGCGGTTCGCCTAATGTATTCAACCGCTTGTTATAGTTAGCACCCACATACTTCAGTGTGCTGTACTCCATTCTTAAGCCACCGATCAGTGAAAACTTTTCTCCAATGTTCTGTGTGCTCATTATATAACCGGCAGTGATCGATTCCTTACCGGAGTAGTTAGCAGCAATCGCATCCACTTTATCATTCAGCTTGATGAAATCATCTGTATCACCATAATAGCTGGCATTCCGGTTAGAAACCCATTCCGTAGTTACGGTGCTGCCCACTTCATAACGCGAGTTATGAAAGATCTGGCTGCTTACATTCTCCATGTTATTACCGTAACCAGTCCAGAAACCGCCCCAATCCATATAATCATTGATATCAACTTTCTCCCCATTCGCAATGCGCTGTTCATATTCTGCTTTTCTCGCCGGGTCGATACCGGGTTTCCATACTGTACTGTTCAGCGTAGTGTTCTCTTTTGTCATGCCCCTGTATTTGCCACCGAACTTCAGTGTGTTACCAAATTTTCCTGCCCAGAGTGGTATGGTAAAATCCAATTGTGAGAGATATTGCTGTGTGTGTGATTTTTTATCGGAACCATTGTAGCTGTCCGCATACCAGGTGTCTACTGTATCGCTATTGCTTGTAGGCCGGCCTTGCAGATTCTTCAACACATTATCAACGCCTGTACCGCCAACAGCTTTGATGAAACGGGGATTAGAATAATCCATCAACACCGTTTTTTCCATTTCGCTTTCCAATTCCAGGTTGCGTGCATTGGGATTATCTCCCCTGTTTTTCATATAAGAGCCTTTCCATTCCATCTTCACTTTACCAAAAATATGTTGTCCTTCCAGGCCTATATTAATGATCTTTTGTGCGATCTCAGCTCCATTCCGGCTGTTTACACCACCATTCACGTGGCGTTCCAGTTCGGGGTCAAACTGGGGATGCAGCGGATCATTGTTCAGGTCCACATAATATTCCCCGGTAACATCATCTTTTAAATCTTTATTACTGTCTTTTACTTTATTTCCTTTCTCTGTGCCTCTTTCATAGCCGGGTGCACGCTTCCAGTTGGTCGGATAGTCCGCACCGATATCATCCACTTTCAAAGTATATCTTTCTCTCCAGTCACGATAGTCATTGTAAATACCTGTCAATGTGATAGTGTGCTTTTCGTTGAATTTATAGTCCAGACCAATGGTATAGCTCTGCCGGATCCGCTCCAGGAAGATCTGTTCCATGCTCAGGTATTTAGGCATATAATAGGTATTGCCATCCACCCATTTCGTATCGCTCCAATCGCTACCGTGTATGTTGGAACCCAGAAACTGCCGGTAGTAAGAAGCAGAAGCCATTACTCCCAGTTTTTTGTTTTTGAAAAACCGGTCGCCGAAAATTATGTTGCCATTGATCATTGGTTTATTGATCATGAATGAATAGCCGGTACCGCCGGTCATGGACAATAATCTTTTATATGGCGCCTTGCGTGTGATCAGGTTGATCACTCCACCAATTGCATCTCCATCCATATCGGGAGTGATAGCCTTGGTAACTTCCACCATTTGCACCATGTCTGAAGGGATTGCATTGATGCCCACTGATCGGGTATCTCCTGTGCCGGACATATTTGTACCATTGATATTGATCGTACTTTTTGAAGGGTCAGTTCCCCGCACACTCACAAGAGATGCTTCTCCCTGGTCCAGCTGTACATAAAGACCTGGCACGCGTTTCAATGCATCCCCGATATTTGGATCCGGAAAACGGCCTATCTGATCGGCAGAAATAATGTTTACGATACGGTTTGAATTCTTCTGAAGGTTCAGTGCCTTCAATGCTGACCCTGTACTTCCGGTAATGACCACCGATTGAAGATGAACGCTGTTCTCAGGAGTCATCACGATATCCAGTGGAACGGTGTTGCCATTAGTAATGGTCACCTGTTCATCCAGTTTCCGAAAGCCGATATACGTAATAGTCACCGTATAGCTTCCATCCGGCAGGCCCAACAATTTATACTTACCTGTTTCATCTGATACGGCTTTCTTCGAAAGGCTTTTGATCTCGATTGTCGCGCCCGGCAAACTGAGGTTGCTCGAGTCCACGATCCTGCCTGAAATGAGGCCCTGCGCCTTACCGGCGAGTGGCAACATCAGGAGCAGTACGACTGCGGTTAAGAATGATCTCATAATGTTTGGTTTATTTTTTTTATTACTATATCCAGGATCTAATCAATGATCCTGTTTGAATTTGTTTTGTTTACTGGAATGTTTGGGCAATACAATCCCTATCCGGTATTGCCGGCTTTTTTTGCATATGGCTTTATAGCAACTATGAAAACTAGTCTACTACCTGAACCTCGAACCGGTCTTTCAGGCAACTGTAGGGGTCACGAACTTCATACACTGTTTTACGGGCAGTAGGTGATACTTTTATCGTCCTGCCTGTTTCTTTGCTATTGGTCCATTTATAGGTACTGATAAAGGATGCTTTTAATTCGACAGACTGTCCTTTCTTTATCCGGAGCACACGGTTTTTATTCACGTCTTTCATCATCACAAAATGATCCCGGATTTTTCCGTCTGCAGAGATCCATTTCAATTCAAAACGGTTTTCATTTACTTCAATCATTGAAGCACCACCCAGTTCATTGTACGAATAATACATGGCATCATGCGGATATGTTTCCTGGCGTCTTCCTAATGCCCCTGCTGATCCTGAAACCACATACATTGTTCCGCGATTGGTCAGTGAGTCTTTGATATAAGGGCATGAGTTGGCACTGCCATCATAAAGGGCAGTGGAATTACTCAGGTTATGTACTGCCGGATTGAATGTTGCTTCCATCCCGAAGTGATCATGCATCAAACGTGAACGCTCATACAAATGACTATGGCCACAGATGATCAGATCCACACCATACCGCTCCAGTATCCGGATAAAGTTTTCCCTGATCTTTACGAGATCACCTTCCTTATCTGAATTATGAGACCCCATGGTGTATGGCGGATGATGCCAGTAAGCGACCACCCAACCACGTTTTGTATTCCGGTATGCTTCCAGATCTTTCTTTATCCATTGCACCTGAGCACCCGTTGTATCATACATGCGTGTTTCATTATCTTCTTTCCCGTATGAATCAAGAGAAAGAAAATGAACGTTGCCAATATCAAAGGAATAAAATGCCTGCGTTTTCGATGGCACCCCACCTGCTTCACCATTTGCCGGCATCGAAAAATTCTGGTAATAAGCGATGTCATGGGTCATCTGTGCAGTGGCTTTGAACTGATAAAAGTCATTATAGTCATGATTGCCGGGTGCCGGAAACAACGGATATTTTTTCAGCAGGTTATCCTTATAGATATTGAAGAACTTTTCCTGGAACTCAGGATCTGTTCCTGATGAATAAGCATTATCACCCAGTAATATCCAGGCATCCATCGGTTTATCCTGCAGGTATTTCTCTGCTTCGTCGCGAACATTGCGTTGATTGGTTGAGTTATTTCCACAATCACCGAAAACGCCGATCCTGTAGCTGCCTTCTGTGCCCGGCTCCGGAAATGTTACAAAGCTGTTGTCCATTCCCTGTTGCAGGGTGTCGCCAAGACCTCCGCCAATGGAATAATAATACTTTGTATGTGGCTGAAGCCCTGTCAGCTTCACTTTATGTTCAAATGTCAATTGCGGATCTTCCGCTTTTTTATCCAATGCAGCCGGGCTGGTACCATATCCCACCACACTGCGCGTCAGTGCATCGGTG
>CBHEUU010000509.1:0-4005 GCA_965990355.1 uncultured Chitinophagaceae bacterium | reverse complement strand
AAACAACTTCACATCTAATAATGATCAGGCCGGTCAGTTTTGTATATAATGAAGAGACCGCCGTGAATAATGCTTTTCAATCAGCCCCGGAAACATCCGTAAATGTGCAGCAAAAAGCCTTACAGGAGTTTGATGATTTTGTGACGCTGCTGCGCAGCAACGGAGTGGATGTAACAGTGGTGGAAGACACACCGGAGCCACATACACCGGATTCCATATTTCCCAACAACTGGGTATCCTTCCATTCAAACGGTGCAGTGTTGCTATACCCGATGTTTGCACCCAACCGGAGGGCGGAACGCAAACCGCATGTACTGGACAGGATAAAGCAACAGTTTTCCATAAAAGAACTGATTGACTTGAGCGGATATGAAAACGAGAATATCTTTTTGGAAGGCACCGGCAGTATGGTGCTGGACCGCGACAACCTGATCGCTTATGCCTGCCTTTCACCACGCACAGATGAAAAAGCACTGAACGAATTTTGCAAACGCATGAAATATTCAGCCGTGCTTTTTAACGCCACTGATGGCAATGGGCGCGCAATTTATCATACCAATGTGATGATGTGTGTTGCTGACCGCTATGTGGTAATCTGCCTCGAAAGCATTGCCTCTCCGGAAGAGCAGCAGCAGGTAACAGATGCTATTACCCGCACCGGCAAAACCATTATTGCCATCACACTAAAGCAGATGAACCATTTTGCAGGTAATATGCTGCAGGTGGAAAATAATAGTGGTGAAAAATTATTGGTGATGTCAACACAGGCTTATGAATCATTAACGGAAGAACAGGTGAATACGCTTTCATCTTTCAACCGCATACTGCACTCACCACTTGCTACCATTGAATCCAATGGAGGTGGAAGCGCCCGTTGTATGATGGCGGAAGTTCATCTGCCTGTTCTCATAAAATAAATTTTTGGTATCCCACTAAGGCACAAAGAGCACAAAGGATATTTTTTCTTTGTGCTCTTTGTGCCTTAGTGGGAATTAAAACGTGCAACGGAATATCCTTGCCAGTTGTCAGCCTTAAAAAAAGTATGCGAAAAGTCATTTTTCTTTGCAGCATTCTGCTGACATTAGCAGCTTGCGAAAAAGACGATGAAAAGGAAGCCAGCGGTGTGGTGATAGAGAAAAAAGGTTGTTATCCAGACTCTTATCTTGTAGAAATAACAGACCCAGGGGATAGTATGGGGCGCGGCCTTTCCTGCCCGCAAACCACTCCGGTAGTATCTCCATATAATTGTACAAACGCAGCTTTTATCCATTTGCCGGTAGACCTGGGAATACCTGGCAAAAAGATCCGTTTTGTATATGTCAATGAAGAGATTTCCTGCCTTTCTTACAGTGGTGCGCCCAAACATATAATTGTTAAGTCAGTAAGAGCAGACTAAACAGTTAAACAGTATTTTCACGCCATGAAAACACTTCTTATCAGCCTGTCGCTGCTGTTATTTATCCGTGCAAGCAGCCAGAACATCTACAAAGACACCATGCAGCGTTACATCAGCGAGTATGTACGCAACCACGAAGTAATAAAAGGAGATGAAAAACAATACTTCCGTTTTTATCCCATCAATGAAGTATATAAGGTGAATGCAAAAGTGGTCAGAACGCCTAACAGCAATTGGTTTACCATGGAGACTTCCGGCGCCATGAAAAAAACATTCCGCACCTATGCTATTCTTGAATTCACCATTCATGATACACTTGTAAAGCTGCCTGTTTACCAATCGCAGGGATTAATGACAATGGAGCAATACAAATCGCTTTTATTCCTGCCATTCACTGATCTCACTTCCGGTGAAGAAACATACGCTGCAGGAAGATATATTGATCTTTGGATAACAGATATACATAATGATCTGCTCACCGTTGATTTCAATAAAGCCTATAATCCTTATTGTGCATACGTGACCGGCAAATACAATTGCCCTATACCTCCCAAAGAAAATCAGTTATCAGTAGCGATACCAGTGGGGGAGAAAGTTTTTGCGGGAGCGCATTAATGGATGTGGAGCTCATGATGCTCAATAAGCAGGATCTCTTCCATTGTCACCCCGGACCTGGTTTAGGAAAATTATCAGGAATAGTACACTAAGATCCGGGGTGACAATGGAAGAGATCCTGCTTATTGAGCATCACAAATCCCGTATCACACATCAAACATCCTTCTTAATCCTTCCTTAAAAGAGACAGGCGCATACCCCAATACCCGTTTTGCTTTTTCTATATTGAAACTGGTATTGGCTGGCCGCTTCGCTGGTTGGGAAAAGTCCGCTGCTGTTACCCGGCGGATCAGGGTTTTATCAAGCCCGAGATGATCGGCAGTAAGAAGGGCCATCTGGTAAGGCGTTAACAGATCTTCGCCGGACAAATGAAAAATGCCTTTGGCTTTTTGATTGACTATCCGTGTAATTCCTTCTGCAAGATCTTCTACATAGGTTGGTGTCCTGAACTGGTCGTCCACCACATTGTAGGATTGTTTCTGCTCCAGTTTGTCTTTAACGATCGTGAGAATGTTTGACCGGCCTGAAAGCGGTTGACCATATACCAGTACCGTTCTTACAATAGCCCAGTCGCCTTCATATTCCATCACGGCTTCTTCTGCCTCCTGTTTTGTTTTGCCATAATAATTTACCGGGCATGTTTTATCTTCTTCCCCGTAAGATCCTTTGGCCCCATCAAACACAAAATCCGTGGAGACATATACAAAAAAACTTTTCCGCTCTGCGGCATTCATCAAAAGTGTTACAGTGCCTTCTACATTTACCAGGTAAGCCTGCCATTGCTGTTCTTCGCATTCATCCGGTTTGCCCATGGCGCCGGCGTGTATTACAACAGTTGGCTGATATTGCTCAAACACGTCGTGCACAGCATAGGGATCCGTAAAGTCAAGAGATACATACCGGAATTTCTCATTGACTGTAAAAGGCAAACGGTTCTCTCCTTTACCAGTAGCAATCACTGGATAATTTTCCTGCAATAGTTTTTTCACCAGGTAATGCCCCAAAAAACCATTGACACCTGTTATCAATACATTCATGATTATTTTTTTGCCTTCAATCAACAAGAGTTTATTGCTGTTGCTGGCGCTTTTTGTTCAGCAATTCCTGTTTTTGCCTTCTTGCTTCCTGTTCACGGTCACTCACTGCAGAAGGATTTGCTTTTGTACCCACAGAGTTGGATACAGGCGCCTGACTTGATTTTCCTGTAGCCTCATTGCCGGGATTTTTTTTCTGTGGCGATGAATTGTCTTTTCCTCCGGGTATCTGCGAAGAAGATTTATCTTTTAATGTATCTGAAGATGCTTTAGGCTCTACAAAAGGCATTCCCAGGTTGTACATTACAAAGCTCCAGGTATCCGCTGCTTCGTCTATTGATTTGCTTGTTGGTTTGCCTGCACCATGACCTGCATCTGTATCAATACGGATAAGAACAGGATTATCGCCTTTATTGTATTCCTGCAGGCGGGCTGCAAACTTGAAAGAATGAGCAGGCACCACGCGGTCGTCATGATCAGCTGTGGTAACCAGTGTGGCAGGGTATTTCACTCCTGGCTTCAGGTTATGATAAGGAGAATATTTATACAGGTAAGGAAACTGGCTGGCAGAATCCGAACTGCCGTATTCCACAACCCAGCCCCAGCCTACAGTAAACTTATGGAACCGCAGCATATCCATTACACCCACAGCAGGCAGCGCCACTTTCATCAGTTCGGGACGCTGTGCCATTACTGCACCTACCAGCAATCCCCCATTGCTGCCTCCACGCATCGCGATCTTTGAAGTGTTGGTATACCCGGCATTGATCAGGTATTCTGCAGCACCAATAAAATCATCAAATACGTTCTGCTTTTTTTCCAGCATGCCTGCTTTATGCCATTCTTCACCATATTCGCTTCCGCCACGGAGATTCACTACAGCATAAATGCCACCCTGCTCAATAAAAAAAGCATTGCTGATGCTGAAGCCCGGCGTAACCGGAACATTGAAACCTCCAT
>CBHEUU010000508.1:0-4011 GCA_965990355.1 uncultured Chitinophagaceae bacterium | reverse complement strand
GTTGAGATTGTTAATAGTACCGGTAATGGAACTGAGCAGTTCATTATTGCTCATACCCATAATGGTTGCAAATTCTTTCTGGTCTTCCAGTTCTTTTGCCCTTGCGCTGTCGGGGATAGGATTGGCTTCAAAAATGGAGCGGTATACATTATTATCCCTTTTCTCCAGCTCTTTCATCTGCTGGTCCAGCGACTGGAGCTGTTCGTCCAACTGGGCATAACGGTCTTTCAGCCTTTCGTTTTGTATGCGAAGAAGCTTTTCATTGGGAGACCCTACAAACTGGAAAGCGAAATAGGAAATGAGAATGGCTGTTACAACGGCGGTCGCTACAAAACCAAAAATGCGTAAAAGCTTTACCCGTAAAGGTACTTCCAGCTTCTCATAGCGAAGGGTATTGGTATTATAATAGTATTTGATTTTCTTCATGTCAAGCAGCCATTACCGGTTTTTCGGGGGTATAAATGCCGTTTGATTCTTTAACTTTGCCCACCTTCGCTAAAACTTCGGCGGGCGCAGCCCTTCAAAGCTTTGACATTGGCAGACTGCGTCTGCCGAAGCCTTGGCGTAGGTAGACAAATATAGGCTGTAAATCAGCAAAAATCAACCCAATTATCATAATAGTTAAGATGTTAACCAGCGAAGAAATACGTAAAGAGTTCCTGGATTTTTTCCGTTCCAAAGGACATGAGATCGTGCCTTCAGCACCGATCGTGATCAAGAATGATCCTACGCTCATGTTCACCAATGCAGGGATGAACCAGTTCAAAGATTATTTCCTGGGAAATAAAAAATCTCCCTATTCCCGCATAGCCGATACGCAGAAATGCCTGCGGGTAAGCGGAAAGCATAATGACCTGGAAGAGGTGGGGGTTGATACCTATCACCATACCATGTTTGAAATGCTGGGTAACTGGAGCTTTGGTGATCCTGTCCGTCCGGCAGGCGGATACTTTAAAAAAGAAGCCATTGCCTGGAGTTGGGAATTGCTGACGGAAGTATATAAGCTGGATAAAGACAGGTTGTACGTAACCATTTTTGAAGGAGATGAAAAAGAAGGGCTGCCCAGGGATGAAGAAGCGTATAACGAATGGAAAAAAGTGATTGCAGAAGACCGGATATTACTGGGAAATAAAAAAGATAATTTCTGGGAAATGGGTGATACCGGCCCTTGCGGACCGTGTACTGAAATACATGTTGACTGCCGGCCGGATAATGAAAGAAAACAGGTGGATGGCAAATCGCTTGTGAACAATGATCATCCCCAGGTGATTGAAATATGGAATAATGTATTCATCCAGTTCAACCGTCTGAAAGATGGAAGGCTTGAATCATTGCCTGCAAAACACGTTGATACAGGAATGGGTTTTGAGCGCCTGGTGCGTGTGTTACAAGGCAAAACGAGCAACTATGACACAGATATTTTCACTGGTACTATACAGAAAGTGGAAGAGATCAGCGGAAAAAAATATGATTACAGCGACAGCAAGCAAGCCGTTGCTTTCCGTGTACTGGCAGATCATATAAGAGCGATCAGTTTCACTATTGCTGATGGGCAACTGCCTTCCAACACAGGCTCCGGTTATGTGATCAGGAGAATATTGCGCAGGGCTGTAAGGTATTATTATTCCTATCTTGATTTTAAGCAGCCCCTGCTTCATCAACTGGTAATGGGGTTATCCCTGCAGTTCAAATATGTTTTTCCTGAATTGTATGAGCAGGCAGAATTTGTTGCCCGTGTTATCCGTGAAGAGGAGGAATCCTTCCTCCGTACATTGGAAAAAGGATTAAAGAAAGTGGATGATATTTTGCAAACGCCCTCCCTTCAACAGATTGCCGGGAAAGATGCTTTTGAGCTGTATGATACGTATGGTTTTCCTATTGATCTTACCCGTTTGATCGCTTCAGAAAATAAACTGGCGGTAGATGAAAAAGGATTTGAGGCCGAAATGCAACGGCAGAAAGAGCGTTCCCGCGCAGCCACAGCAATAGATACGGAAGACTGGGTGGATATCAATAAAGCAGACAAAACTTTCTTTGTTGGGTATAACAACCTGCAGGCAGATACGCAGGTGATCAAATACAGAAAAGTAAAAGCAAAAGGCAAAGAGCAATATCAACTGGTGCTGGAAACAACACCTTTTTATGCAGAAAGCGGTGGCCAGGTAGGTGATACAGGCTTCCTGCAATTTGGTGAAGAAAAGATCGCTGTTACAGACACCCGTAAGGAAAATGACCTGATCATTCAATTCACGGATAAACTTCCGAAAGATATTTCATTGCCTGTATCAGCATCGGTGAACGCAACAGACAGGTTGAATACAACCTACAACCATACGGCCACGCATTTGCTGCATGCCGCATTGCGTAAGGTGCTTGGCGCGCATGTGGCACAAAAAGGTTCGCTTGTATCGCCAGAAGTATTGCGGTTTGATTTTTCGCATTTTTCAAAAATGACGGATGAAGAGATCCGCGAGGTGGAATCGCTCGTGAATGAAAAGATCAGGGAGAATATCCCGGTTGTGATAAAAGAACTGCCGAAGGAAGAAGCGTTGAAGTTGGGCGCCATGGCCCTGTTTGGTGAAAAATATGGGGACACAGTAAGAGTAGTGATCATTGATCCTTCTTATTCGATTGAATTATGCGGTGGTACGCATGTTGGGCATACAGGTATGATCGGGTTGCTTACCATTACAGCAGAGTCTGCTGTTGCAGCCGGCGTGCGCCGTATTGAAGCATTGACAGGATCTGCAGCTATAAAATATGTGAATGATAAACTTGGCCAGATCAAACAGGCGGGTGAATTGCTGAAAGCAAAAGAACCATTGAAAGCAATAGAGAAACTGCTGGAGGATAAAGCTGCGCTGGAAAAGAAAATTGAAAGACTGGAAGCACGTCAGCTGGTGGGCATCCGCAATGAATTATTGCAAAAGGATGAGATCATTAATGGGGTGACGTTTATCGGCGATATCATTGAAGTAGACAATGCTGATGCATTAAAAAGACTTTGTTTCGATCTTAAAAATAATCTTCACGATTACCTGGCTGTATTATGCGCCAATATCGGGGGTAAACCCTTTGTGGCAATTGGCTTATCTGAAACAGTGGCAGTAGCCAAAAATCTTGATGCAGGTAAAATTATTAAAGAACATATCGCACCGTTGATCAAAGGTGGTGGTGGCGGACAAAAAACACTGGCAACTGCCGGTGGGCAGGATGCGGGCAAATTGCAGGAGGTGATCACGGCCGTAAAAAAGATCCTTTTAGCTTAGTAACGTAAAGCCTTGGGATTCTTTTTGGGATACATTTTTCTTGTTTCAAGATAAATGCTAATGGCGTAGATCATGATCAAGCCGCAAAGGATGATGGCGCTTACAGCAAGGACTTTCAGCATGTGATTATAGTTCGGTTAGTGATGGTGGATGAACCAAAAGTGAGGAATTATTTGAATATTTTTCCCGGAATCTACTTAGGAAAAATACTTAGGAAATACCCCTTCTGAATATAGGTTAAAGGCGATACGAGAAAAATTTTCCAATCTAGTAAATCATTGATAGTTAATTACATATAATTATCAAAAATTACTAACCGCTTTTCTGAGCCTGAATCCAGTTGCCCGGAAAAAGGCAAATACAGATTTTCCCTAACAGGATATTTACTAAGAGGCCGCCGAATTATAATGATGCGGAAAATACCGTCTGTCAAGAAATTCTATTTAACATTTCCGAAACGTTTCGTATTTAGGAAAATGTCTTTATATTTGAACTACGAAAAGAAACGTAGATAATTTAATAAATTCAAAAAGTATGAAACAGGTCATTCAGAAAATTTCTTTCACCCTATTGATGTCCGCTGTGCTCGTACCTGCGTCTTTGCTTGCCCAAACCACTAAAGAAAAAGCAGAGAAAGAAGAAAAGGAAGCCAGGTCGGCCGAACAAATCATTATTACGCGTAAAGGTGATAAAGATGAAAAGATCGTTATTGAAGTGAATGGTGATAAAGTAACCGTGAACG
>CBHEUU010000507.1:0-4017 GCA_965990355.1 uncultured Chitinophagaceae bacterium | reverse complement strand
AATAAATTCAATATCCCTGACATTAAATTGTAAAAAATCACTGCCTTTTGCAAGACCAAGATCCAAAACACTCTGCTGAAAAGAAGAATCATGAATGAGGAGTAAAAAAACTGGCTTCAGATAAATAGCCGGCAACATCAGCGTGGAAGTAGTTCCAAAGATACCTGTTGCATTTTTAATAAGCTCTACAACATTGGCATCCCGGACATAGGTAATAGATGGGCGTTTCAGCAGCCAGGTGCTCTTATAACTTTCAGGGTGAAGTTTTATTAAAAGATTGCTGTCATTCGATTCACACCAGGAAGCAAGCTTCTCATAAACTTCATTCATCTGATCTGTATTGATCGGAAGATTGAAATATTGATTTTCGGCAAAGGGCTGATCTATTAGTAAGTGATATTTGCCTGGCTTTTTTTCAGGCGTGAGCGCTGCGTTATCAAAAAAAGGGTCTAATTCCGGTACGCCTATATACACTATATCATCATCGGAAATATGATCAAGGTATTTATGTATCTCCGCATTCCGGGGGGAATAACATATATACCTGTTTGCAAGCCGGTGTTTTAAAAATACTTTAGCAGTGGCATAGTATACTCCTTTTTTTCGTTGAATATAGAAATAAAGAAGCAGGCGGGGTAAACTGAAAATATTTGAAAGCGGGAGTGAACGAAGCAGGAACTTAAAAGTGCGGGTAAATCCACTTCCCGGTTTGTTAGCAGTGGTTATGGAAGTCTTCCGGGGATTTGCCTTATCCATCTGCTCCAATATTCGGTATTCCTGATAAGTTCTGAATAGTCCATGCTGTAAAATAATCGTGGGAATTCCCATACTTTTTGCAGCGCTATTCAGTCCGATCGCATAGCCGGAAGTAATGGCCATAAAAACAATACTTACCGGTTTTATTTTTTTGATCATGTCCTTCCCTGAGGTGTAATCATCCCAATATATTTTCCTGGCATCAGTTACGGGATTTTTTTCCTCATCGATACTCCGGTAGTATATATAAACAAACTCAAAATCCTGTTTTAACTTTTCAAATACGTAGATCCAACCTGATCTGTTATAACCCCAGCAAAGGAGAATAACCGGTTTAGGAAACATGTTATGTATGATGTTTGGGATAAAGTGCAGAAGTTATACCAATCTTTAATACTGATTCTTTTTTTCCAACAGGAACCATGTAATATCATCCTGTGGAAAATTCTTATCACCATGGTAAGCGAAGCCATAGCCTACCAGTTGAAGATCTGGAAATTTCTTTAGCATATCGCCTGCAAAATCCCTTTTAAAAAGACGGTTTTCGTGGCCACGGTAGTTGATGGTAACCGGAGCCGGATTATAATACTCAGCAATACAAATATACCGCTGACTTGCTTCGTACAGTTTTTGATAAACGACTGGTAAATGATCAGGATTAATATGGATCAGAACGGTTTTAATAAGCACAAAATCTCTTTGATAATCTGTCTTGAAATCAAGTATAGATTCGTTGTAAATATGTACATTCCCCAGTTGTTTCAATTTTTCACAAGCTGTTACATTAATCTCTATTCCCGAAAGTTCTGCTTCAGGCAGGAGGTTTTTCAATGCAATCAGGTTCATACCAATATTACACCCAAACTCTATGATACTCGCTGGTTTTGATGTCCTGTCAATAATATTGGAGAAGAAATGAATATTACTTGCGAGTAATTGAGCACTCTGATTCCTGGCGATGTATTCATCTCCAAAGCTGCCATGCCAAAATTCTTCCTGTTCTGTTTTAAATTTTTTCACAGTATTTGTTTAAGAGTTAATAGTTTTTGAGTTTAGCATTGTGTACTTCATTTCCGCAATCTTCCAATCTTCTTCATTATCTATATCCTGTGATTCCATCTCCCTTATTTCTAAAGGAATAGTATTATCAGTAACAAGTTGGGGTTTATGCACGAAACGATCAACCCTGAAGAAATAGAATTGCCCGCAATCATGATACATAACCGGTAAATCCTGTGACCTTGTTAATGCATACTCGGGCCAGTTGAATGCGAGTTTATGGCCATCGATCTTCAGGCAACGTTGAATTGGATAACTGAACTTTGTAACAGGTATCACCATATCGGCATCCTTCTCTTCTAATAAACGGAATGCTTCGGACAATTTGCCGGCCGTAACAAAAGGTGCAGTCGGATAAATACAGCACCCATAATCAAATATCATCCCTGTATTCTTATATCCAGTGAGCACTTCCATTAGCACCTCTGCTGTGGTAGCTGTATCATTAGCGTTAAGGGGAGAGCGCATAAATGGCACATTGGCGCCAAATTTTTTTGCAAAAGCAGCTATTTCTTCATCATCTGTTGAAACCATTACCTCGCTGAAAAGGCCGGACTGTAATGCTGCTTCAATCGAGTATTTGATAATCGGGGAACCCAGGAAAGGCTTGATATTTTTCCGGGGGATACGTTTACTTCCACCCCGGGCGGGTATGATTGCTATTTTATTCATGTCAATTAATGCTCCTGTCAGAAAGTGGTAAACTCATTTTTCAATAATGAGATAATAATAGAATCCCAGTACCGGCCTTCCTCAAAACAGTTTTGCCTTAAGGTTCCATCCTTATGAAACCCAAACACGTTCATGAAAAAATATATCTTCTTTGCATCAAACTCATAGATCTCCATCCATATCTTATTCAGGTTCAGATTCTGAAATCCATACTCAATGAGCAAACGGGCGGCATCCTTTGCCAATCCCCCATTGTCGATGTACAAATTATTATACCCGATATAAAAAGAAAAATCAGCTGACCGGATTATCCAGTTTGTGTATAACAGACCTGCTGCTCCGATTGGTTCACCGTTCTTTAAATCAACAATAGTAAACATAAAGTCATTCGGACTGGCGTTTACCTTATTGAACCAGTTGACCTGGTTGTTCATGTTCAATTCTCTGACCTCCCTGAAATTCCGTCTGAATTCAGGCAAGTTTCTCCATTCTTTGAAAAAAGGCAGGTCTTCTGTTTCTACTGCGCGGAGGCCGGTTAATTTTCCTTTCAGCATACAAGAAGTTTAATTTCCTAAATGAGCCAAGGTCAAATGTTCGCCTTGTTTTATAGGTTTTATTAGTTTATGCCCTACTATCTCCCCGATCTTGTAAGGAGGTAATCCATCTGCAGGGATAGGGCGGAGAGCCTCCATATCCACCTGTTGAATGATTTCTCCTGCTGCAATGTCGCGGGTTGCCCGCAGGCTTCTCTGTTGCACAATCAACGATTGTTTTTCATTTTCTTCCACCCGCTTAATTCCATCACCAAGTGCACTATACACTTCATTGGCCATCTCCACCATTGCCCTCCATGATGAAGGGTTCATGGCAAACTTATGGTCAGGGCCCTCCCTTTCATTATCATCAGTAAAATGTTTTTCAAAAACCACAGCGCCCAACGCAACAGCGCCTACAACTGTTGCCCCGCCTTTAGTATGATCACTCAGACCGAGTACCACATTGGGATAGCGGACAGCATAGTCCTTCAATACATTCAGGTTTACATATTTTATTTTATCCGGCTCTGTAGTATAATTAGTATTGCATTGCATCAGCACTATATCGGAAGTAATCCGGGTTAACGCATTCATTGCTCTGTCCACATCTTCCAGGCTTGCTGCCCCCGTAGCGAGCATAACAGGTTTACCTTTTCCGGCAATATATTGTATGATCTCAAGCCAGGTAATGTCGCCTGATCCTATTTTATACACATCAACAAACCGGTCAACATGATCAACCGATTCAACATCGTATGGACTGGTAAAATAATCAATCCCTAACTCCTTGCATTTATTCCGGAGTTTTTCAGTCCAGTCAAACGAAATACTGGCATCTTCATATACTTCAAAAACAGGCTTTTTCCATTTAGCCTGGTGAGTCATTTGTCCACCAAGATCTTCAAATCCTTTTTTGCTAACTATCTTTTTTGCCTGGAAATTCTGAAATTTGGCAGCATCCGCTCCAGCTTCTTTCGCCAGACGGATGAGGAGT
>CBHEUU010000506.1:0-4021 GCA_965990355.1 uncultured Chitinophagaceae bacterium | reverse complement strand
AAGGAGACTGGATGGTAGGCGGAAATTTCCGGTTGAACACCTCAGGCAATACGGAAATAAGTCTTACTCCGAATGCAGGCCTCTTTTTTATAAAGAACCTGGCTTTTGGAGGTAATGTTAATCTCAACTATTCAAAAGACGGTCTTACTAAAACTACTGCATTTGGCATCGGACCTTATGCACGTTATTATTTCGGCAGTGCTGACATTCGTCCTATCCTGCACGCCAATTTTAATTTTTTAAGTTCCAAAGTAAAGGTCAACGGCACTTCTTCTACCAATAATGGAACAAACTTCTTCCTTGGAGGCGGCGCTGCCATTTTTATCAGCGAACATGTTTCACTGGATATACTGGGAGGATATGATCATACCGATTATAATAGCCTCGATGGCACGGGTGGCTTTGCACTGAACATCGGTTTCCAGGTTTACCTGCACAAACATCAAATGGACAGGGTAAGAGGAAAGAAGGCAAAAGAATAAGATCAATACAAGAAGGACAAACTCTATTTAAACGACCCCTTCCCGTCTTCCCGCCTTACCGGTAAAAAACTGCTTACCGTTTTTATTCTTACCGGTAAGGCGGGAAGGGGTTGTTTAGTGTTCAGCAGTATGACTATTTTTCCAGTTCTTTTATCATCCACAAACTACACCCTGTATGCCCACTGTTTCCCATCGGTGCAGAAAGATAATTGAACCCCAGGTGTGCATACACTTTCAACGCCTGTTTCAGTTCAGGCATAGTTTCCAAATACACATTTTTGTAGCCCGTTTCCTTTGCAAAAGCCAGGCTTGTTTCAATCAGTTTTTTACCAAGTCCTGCGCCTCTTGCTTCAGGACTCAGATACATTTTCACCAGTTCACAGGTTCCTTCCGGTAACCCTTCTGTAGGGAAAATGCCGCCGCCACCCACTACTTTATCATCTATCAATGCTACAAAATAACCGGAACCCGGTTCACGGAACAATTCATATAAGGCATCTGTAGTGGCATCATAATAAACTGTGCCCGGATGGTTTGCGCCAAATTCTTCCAAGGCCCTGCGAATGATCACTGCCAGTGCTGCATTGTCAGAAGGTTGAATAGACCGTATAGTAATGTTCATCTGAACAAAAATAAAAAGTCCCGGTCATAAACCGGGACTCTCTGTATAAAAGTAAAACATCATTTAGTTCAGGCAACTGCTTTTTTCACCAGTTCGGCAGCTTCACTCAGCAATATCGCGCTCTGTACTTTCAGTCCGCTTTCGTCAATCAGTTTCTTTGCTTCTTCTGCATTGGTGCCCTGGAGGCGCACAATGATCGGGATCTTGATATTGCCCAGGTTCTTATAAGCTTCGATCACACCGGCTGCAACACGGTCGCAACGAACGATGCCTCCGAAGATATTGATCAGGATCGCTTTTACAGCAGGATCTTTCATGATGATCTTAAAGCCGGCTTCCACGGTTTGTGCGTTGGCTGTACCGCCTACGTCGAGGAAGTTGGCAGGCTCGCCACCGCTCAGTTTGATCATGTCCATAGTGGCCATAGCCAGACCGGCGCCGTTTACCATACAGCCTACGTTGCCATCCAATTTTACAAAGTTCAGGTTGTACTTACCTGCTTCCACTTCAGTAGGATCTTCTTCAGTAACATCACGCAGTGAAGCGATATCAGGGTGACGGGTAAGGGCATTGTCATCCAGGCTGAGTTTGCAATCCACCGCGATGATCTTATCATCGGATGCTTTGAACAGCGGGTTGATCTCGAGCATGGCGCAATCCAACCCTACATAAGCATTATATAAATTGGTAACGAATTTTACGCAGTTTTTGAAAGCTTCTCCGCTAAGTCCCAGGTTGAAAGCGATCTTCCTCGCCTGGAAGGGTTGTAAGCCACCTCCGGGGTGAACCCATTCCCTGAATATTTTTTCCGGTGTGTCATGCGCTACGTCTTCGATGCTCATTCCACCTTCGGTGCTGTACATGATCACATTTTGTCCTTTGCTGCGATCGAGCAGGATAGAGAGGTAAAATTCTTTGCGCTCAGAAGGGCCATCATAGTACATGTCCTGGGCTACGAGTATCTTGTTCACTACTTTACCTGCGGGGCCGGTTTGGATGGTCACCAGTGTGCCACCTAAAATCTTTTTAGCAAACTCCTGGATATCTTCCAGGGATTTGCCCACTTTCACTCCATTAATACCTGTTTCCTTTACAGTGCCTTTTCCCCTGCCGCCGGCATGGATCTGGGCTTTCACTACGGCAAACTTGCTGCCTGTTTCGGTTTTGATCTGGCGGTAGGCTTCTTCGGCTTCCTGTACGGAGCTGCAGGCAAATCCTTCCTGTACGGGCACACCGTACTTTTTCAGTAATTCCTTTGCTTGGTATTCATGGAGATTCATGTCAAAAAATTTGTCGCGAATATAGGTCATTTAAATGAGTTGAGTTCTCTTCCTGCTGTCAGGAAGAGAACTCCTGACTCAAACTATATCTCTTATATTTGCGGCTAATCATTTTTTTATGGCTATTGATCCCATGCAGCAAATAAGGGAAACCGTTTCTTTTTTAAAAAAGCAGTATCCGCATCAGCCTGAAGCAGGCATTGTTCTCGGTAGCGGACTCGGCAATTTTGCCAATGCCATCAGCATTGAAAAAGAAGTGGCTTACAGCGATATTCCGCATTTCCCGGTTTCAACAGTGCAGGGACATACCGGCCGCCTTATTTTCGGGACCCTTAGTGGTAAGAAAGTAGTAGCCATGGCAGGACGCTTTCATTATTATGAAGGCTATACACCACAGGATGTAGTATTCCCTATCCGCGTAATGAAGTTGCTGGGAATACATACCTTGCTTTTATCCAATGCTGCAGGCGGAGTGAATCCCTCTTTTAAAGTCGGCGATATCATGATCATCAAAGATCATGTCAGTTTTTTTACACCCAATCCTCTTGTCGGGAAAAATATTGAAGATCTCGGGCCGCGTTTTCCGGATATGAGCGAACCTTATAAAAAAGATCTGATCCAAAAGGCAAAACAAGTGGCACAACAACATTCCTTCGATATAAAAGAAGGAGTATATGTGGCAGTGACCGGCCCCACTTTTGAAACGCGGGCAGAATATAAGCTGATTCATGCATTGGGAGGGGATGTGGTAGGCATGAGCACCGTGCAGGAATGCATTGTGGCCAACCATATGGGTATCCGGGTATTTGCCATAAGCGTGATCACCGATATGGGCATCCGGGATGAAGAAAATGTGATTACACACGAAGAAGTGCTGCAGGCAGCAAAAGAGGCCGAGCCTAAACTGGCTGTGTTATTTAAAGAACTCGTGACCTCCATTTAACAATTTTTGATACGTGATTGTCCACCTGTGCGACTAATTTGCGTTCTAAATCCTTTACACTGAACCTGAAATTTACATACCTGGCATTGGCAGCCCTGCTTTTTATGTCCTTACCATCATTTTCGCAGCGCGACCTGCTGCGGCAGGGCGGAAGCAGGATCAAACAACTGGGAAGCAGCTTTTCGGGCCAGGCAGGCTCCGACAGCCTGAAGCGAAGGGATAAGAATGAAGATTCGATTACCATCCGTTTCCGGTATCTTGATTCCACCAGGAACTATATGATGGACTCTTCCATCAACGATTTTACTACCCGTTTTCCCATACCTGCCACCAATATCACCCTGGGCAATACCGGCACAGCTTCCCGCTCGCTTTTATTTTCCCCTTCTTTCCAACCGGGATTTGATCCAGGATTTCATGCTTTTGATATTTACCGGTGGACGGTGGAAAGAGCACGTTTCTTTAATACCACACGTCCTTACTCGGAACTCAACTATACCCTGAGCAGCCGGGCCGAGCAACAGATAGATCTGATGCATACGCAGAACATTAAACCCAACTGGAATTTTTTATTTCAATACCGGTTGATCAATGCATCAGGTTTTTTCAGGAACCAGAAAACCAATCATAATAACTACCTGTTCACTACCTGGTATCAATCAGTGAATAAGCGGTACAATGCTTATTTCATTGT
>CBHEUU010000505.1:0-4026 GCA_965990355.1 uncultured Chitinophagaceae bacterium | reverse complement strand
GCGAATCGCAACGATCTCAAATGTGTTTTTTATGATTGGCCTGGCATTAGGTAGGATCACTAGCTTATTCGTAGATGGAGTTCCATCGATTTACTTTTCAGTTGGACTTGCATTGGAATTGATACTTGGTCTTTGGGGAATAAGAAACTTAAACAAATACAGATCAACTACAGATCAATAAAACTTCCGCTAACATGGCGTTTTCCGCTATGCTGACTGACGAATACTATTCTTATTTTGAATAAGTATTCACAGTTCAGGGATTACCCACTATCAGATCCTCAATTTCCAGGTCTTCATCGATCTGGCACCAGATAAGCATGTCAGGGTATTCTTTTTTTGCTTGAAAGACTAAGGAAAAAGAAGAGTCCTGAAAAAAACGCATACTTATCAGTGTTAATTCCTCTGTCAGCCCATCATAATCCTGTTGATTGGGTTTGTAATCGGAACCCATATAGGCGGAATCGGTCAGTTCTATGCCCATTTTCCGTTTCAGTTCATCCAGTTTATCTTGTGTCAGTTTTTCGATCCAGGTTTCCGATGCGGAGATCAGTCCGGAAAAATCTTCCATCACAGGGTCATCTTCTTCCAGGTCGAACTCCACTGCAATATTGCCCGTTACAGGGGAGTTATAAATACCTTTCAATATATCATCTTCGATCTTTAGATTTTCAAATCTGCCCATGTCATTTGGTTTTGAAGTAAATGGCGCCTGGTTTGTAAAAGCTGGTTATTCTTCTGTAATATTACTATATCCACTTATTAGTTACAAAACCGCCTTCATATTGGTGTGAACACAAGGGATTCAACTATCAAGGAATCCTTGATAGTTCAAAAAGAAGGAAAAGGAACGTTAATCGTAACCGCAGCAGAAGAGAAGTTTAAATAATAAAGGCACTCTTCAAGCGCCTTTATTTGTTATTATCATCACACTTTATCAATTATTTCCAAATCCGCTACTGCTCTTGGTTCTTTTCTTTTCTTCTTCTGAAGCATCTTTGCGCTGACGGGCGGCATTTACGGTATTACTGCCAAACCTCCAGGTAAGCGCTGTTTTAAACTGACGGCTTTCAAAATTGCCGCTGACCCTGCTATACTGACCAGCAAAATCACTGTAGCCGCTGAATTTCATGCTGAAGAAAATATCGGATACCGAAACTTTGAAGGTGCCATTCCCTTTAAAAATGTTTTTTTGTATACCGGCATCCATCGTCCACATGGATTTGCTTTTGAAAGCGCCTTCCCAGATAGCCGGTGAATTATACCAGCCGCTTATTTCCCCGGTCCATTCCTCTTTCTTCCCAAAGCGGTAGCTATGCTGCATATAAATATTAAAAGAAGCCGCATTTAAATCTACCACCCTGCTGCCGCCGCCAAAGTCAGCTTTATAATGAGAGTAATTGCCGCTGAAGTTGACAAAAGCACTATAAGTTTTGTACGTAAAAGGATAGCTGATGTTCAGCGCCACCACATCCTGAGTAGCTAAATTTTTACGGGTAAGAAAACTCTTTGACTTTTCTGTTGTATCCACCAGGAAGGTAAACACATCTTTTACATGGCTATAGCTGAGTGATGTATTGAGTTTGTATTTATAGGTATTGGTCAGCGTTACAATATTGGTGTATTGCGGCCTCAGGTTGGTGTTCCCTTTGAGAAAAGTATACTCATCTAATTTAAATTCGAAAGGATTCAGGTCCTGGTAAGCAGGCCTGTCAATCCTGCGGCTGTAAGATAAGCCCCATTGGCTCACCGGGTTTTTATTGAATGTAATGGCTGCGCTGGGAAACAGGTCGGTATAGTTTCGCCTGAAGGTTTGTTTGCTGGCTGTATTAGCAGAACCATTTGTATTAAGGTCATAAGAATTGCCGGAAGAAACGGTGTTTTCCATCCGCACCCCGAACTGTATCATTATCCCTTTCAGTTGCCTGTTATAATTTACATACAGGGCATTGATGTTTTCTTTGTAGTCAAACTCATTACTTCTGCTAACGTCAAGCGATTTAATTTCAGAAGGAGTCAGTTGCTCCACATTAAAACGCTGGAAATTATTGTTGGTATTGATTGACGATATTTTACTACCTACCCCAAGTCTTCCTTTCTGAAAATTTTGTTCGTAATCTGCTTTGAAGGTGTAAATATCAATATCGGTAGGGCTAATAAAGCGGTACATCACCTGGCTCAACAGTGTGGTCCCTGCTGCATCATAATAAAAATTAGGCTGTAGCTGATTTCCTTTGTTGCGGAAAAGTCCATAATCGGCATCTACGCTCAGATCATGTCCGGAAGTATCAGTAAACCGGTAATTAAGGTTAAAGTTTACGTTATTATTTTTCATGTCATTCCTGTTGTTGGCTACAAGAACCCTGTCCACCACCCCGGTTGGCTTATAGCTGATGGGTGTGCGGCTATTATTAGTATAGCCGTTTTCCGATATAGTTCCATTTATCAAAACACCAAAAATACTCTTCTTGCCAGGATAGAAATCTATCCCTGTTTTAAAGCCGTGGCTTTTATTACGAAATATCAGAACGGTTTGGTTGTCAAACACCGTATCCAACACACTCCTGTACAGGTTAAACTCATTGTTCTGTTTGGTGTGATTGTAATTGTAGTTGCCAAAAACATTAATGCCCTTATTACGGTGGTTGAAATTGATGTCGCCATTATATTTGGGATATACGCCGATATTATAACCTGCATTTACCGAACCATTGTTGCCAAACGCTTTATTCTTCTTCAGTTTAATGTTGATAATACCTGCATTGCCGGCAGCATCATATTTTGCAGAAGGATTGGTGATAAGCTCTATCGCTTCCACCTGTGCCGACTGAATTGATTTCAGGTAATTGGCAAGGTCAGCACCTGCCAGCGGCGTAGGCTTTCCGTCTATATAAACCTTTACTCCATTTTTGCCGGCAAGGCTCAGGTTGTCATCTTTATCCACCAATACTCCCGGCGATTTACGCAGCAGCCCGAGTGCATCAGTACCTGTGGCATTAATAGTACCTTCCACATTAAGGATGGTTTTATCTGCCTTTACCTCCACCATTGGCTTTTTAGAAGTAACAGTTACATCTCCTAAGTTGCCGGTTGTTTTGTCAATCATCATATCCGGTACAGAAATTTCCGCTGCGCCGCTTACTTCAAATAGTGCTGAATATACAGGTGAATACCCCACATGTGTTGCGTATATCAAATAAGTACCGGCACCAGGTGCAGCAAAAGAGTACTTGCCGCTGGCTGTTGTAACAGCCAGCTTAATTACTGATGAATCTTTGCCCCTCAGTAATGAAACGGTGACCTTTTCAATATCCTTTCCCTGTGTATCTTTTATTGCTCCGGTTATTTGCTGTGCTGTTGCTGCTGAGGACAGCAATCCATATACTGTTAAAAACAATATTATTTTTCTCATTTTATGTTGATTTTGGATCAAATTCCACAATCCATTCAATACCGTATTTGTCTCTAAAACAACCAAAATATGAGCCCCAGGGAGTATCACCAATAGGTCCTTCTATTTCTCCTCCCACTGAAAGCCCATTAAATATTTTGTCTGCTTCTTCTTTACTTTCTGCACTTACTACAATTTTACTCCTGTTCTCATTCTCGTTTGTTTTTCCCATAATTTCCGGAACATCGTTTGCCATCAACATACTACCCTTACCAATAGGCAAAGCAATATGCATAATTTTATTTTCTTCTTTTTTTACTACCGGGAATTCAGAACTTGCAAGGTCTTTGAAACGGATAATCTTTGTAAACTCTCCGCCAAATACTGATTTGTAAAAGGTAAATGCTTCTTCGGCATTTCCGTTGAAATTAATATGAGGATTGATTTGTGCCATAAATTTTATTTTTTAGGATGTTAAATTCGTTACTTTCTTATTGTTTTGAGTGCCATTTTGAAAACGATCCCGATAGCTATCGGGATTGCGATAGTCATTAACAGATTTCAGGTTATTTTAAAAAATTGTTCATGTAGTCCAGGATCGTTGTTGACTGCATCATCAGGCTTACATGTCCTTG
>CBHEUU010000504.1:0-4029 GCA_965990355.1 uncultured Chitinophagaceae bacterium | reverse complement strand
CGCATCCTGTCAGATAGTTTTAACCGTTACAATCCGCAATATGCATCGAGTATTAATCCGGCAAAGGATACTGTTCATTTGAGCACGCGTTATGTTGCCGGTTATTATGATCTGCTGGAAAGAAGAATGGAGCGGGTGGTTATTCCGTTTGAAGAACAGGTAGCGCAGCGAAATGATCATTTTGCTTCTTTTTCCCGGTGGATACCGGCATTATCGTGTCAGCATTTATTCAACTGCCTGGCAGGTACACAGCTTTTGGCCTACCAGGAGTTCTTTCAGCAGGCAGATGCTTATCAGAAAAATTGGAAAGATTTTTTATACGCATTTCATATTCCGGGAAAGAAATTGACGCAACAGGATATGCAGCATTTCCCGGTGTTTTATTATCAGCAACCGCTGTTGCCGGTTAAAGATTTGGCAACAGCAGTTGGTTATCTATTGCTACTTGTTGCTGGTTTGTTTGTATCGAGCTTTTTCCTATTTAATAAAATCAACAAACCTGCTTAATTATATTTGCAAGGGTAGGTGTTCACTCCAATGAGTGTAAACCCACCATGTTTCCTTCAGTGTCAATAAAAAATGCCATGTAACCCATTCCCGCTCCAATCAACGTCTTTCCCATTTTAATATGACCACCCATAGGTTCAATCTTCTCCAACACTGTATCCATTGATGGATTAGCGTTGAGATAAACCATCGTGCCATCTGAAGAAGGGCGATGCCAATCGCTCTTTACCAAAGCGCCATTCACTTTGCCATTGTCTCCTTCACCCGGAAACATTACCATTTCCATTACTCCCAGATCCATTGGCTCCAGGTGTATGCCGAAAATAACCTGGTAAAAATGCCGGGCACGTGCCAGATCCGACACGGGTATCTCAAACCAATTGAGGCTGTTGCTGGTTTTGTCCATGCTGTAAACTACCCCTGGTTTGTTACCGGTATATGTCGTGAGGATTATCTTTTGGTTATTGCGGGAAGCTTGACAGTTTGAAATTCATGCGCATAAAGAATTTCAATGTTAAATAATTGTATCCTTTTTTAAAAGCCTGCTGTTTCATTTGGCAAGTATTCACTTTTGCGTTATGAAACTGCCAGCCCGCTTTCCAAAAGAACCGGCTTTTGTGTTCTGCTGTATAATAACTGCTTTAATAGGGGTAAAAACCCGGGCTCAGTCTTCCACCATGCTGATACCGGCTAACCGGATTGGTTATATCTCCGAGCCTCACCCGGATTCTGCTTTTATTAATATGAAAGAAGTGCTGGCCAGGCATCAGCAAAGCGGCAACAGAGTAGGGCAGGCCACCTGTCTTCAGCAAATGGGACAATTGCTGTTTCATCTGGGCAATTTCAGCCAGGCTGTAGATCATTTATTGCAGGCGGATAAAATTTTCCGGTCCGATAAAAATGCGGCATTGCTGGCTGCCAATCTCAATATCCTGGGTACTGTATATTATTATAATCAGCAACGGGAAAAAGCAAGCCAGCAATTCCAGGAAGCACTTAAGATTTACCAGGAGCAGAAAAATATTTCTGGCATTGCAGATACTTACGGTCTTATTGGCCATATGTATGAAAAGCAGCTGGATTACGATTCTGCCTATTATTTTCAACGCCATGCCCTGTCTTTTGCTCAAACTGCGAAAGATACAGCAGTGATGGCTGGCATATATGAAAACATCGGGAGTATTTATGAAGACAAGGAACGGTATGATTCCGCGCAGTTTTATTTTCTTTTATCCCTTGATGCTTATAAAAAACTGAATAAGGTAGTTGATCAGATCGGCGTTATCAATAACCTTGGCGATATCTGGAGTAAAACAGGACAATTTGCCAAGGGAATGATCTATGCCCGGCAGGCTGCGGAAATGGCTGCTGCCAATGGTGAGAAGTATCAGTTGCAAAGCGCGTACAGGGACATAGCACAAAACTTTGTCGGATTAAAACAAATGGACAGTGCCTATATCTACCTGGAAAAAAGCCGTGCGCTTGTGCAATCCATTTACAGCCAGGAAAACAGCTACCAGATAAGCGTTTTACAAACCCTTTATGATACAGAAAGAAAAAACGCAGAGATCCTGCATCTGAATGCGGTAAGACGGATCAATAATTTATTGATCTGGTCGGTAGTGGTAGTGCTTATGCTGATCGGCGTACTGGCCGTACTGGTGATCAACCGGCAAAAAATGAAAATAAAGAGTGAAAGAGCGATCAATGAGGGTAATAAAAAAATATTCGATACACAAAAAGGCCTGATGGAGTCTGAACTGAAGCGGCAGCAGTTGGAAGAAACCTCGTTGAAACAACAGTTGGACCTGAAAGGGCGTGAGCTATCTTCCCATATCCTTCACCTGATCCAGAAGAATGAAGTAATGGAAGATCTCAAACAAGGACTGACGGATATTATAAAAGATGAAAAAAGGGATCAGAAAAAACAGGTGCGCCAGTTGCTGCAAAAGATCAACGCCAGCTTTACACAGGATTCCTATTGGGACCAATTCCGTTTGATATTTGACCAGGTGCATCCCACATTCGTGACAAATCTGCAGCAGTTATGTCCCACACTTACTCCCGGAGAATTGCGCTTGCTTGCATTGGTGAAGATGAACCTGGCTTATGGTGATATGGCCACCCTGCTTGGTATCACGCCCGATAGCCTTCGAGTAATGCGTTACCGGGTAAAAAAGAAACTCAATCTTTCACAGGAAGAATCGCTTACAGCTTTTGTACGGCTTGTATAACGGGCTACATATTCTTACGGTAATGTTTCGGTAACAATTCGTTAATGCACATCCGTTACGGTTTCAAACAATTGAAAATCAAAATTGATTTTAAGCATAGAGGGCCAATGTTGCTCTTCCGCCCATGCTTTGAAAGCCCTTGCTGCTTTTTTGTTCGGCTTTAAAAGCCGGTTGCACCGTATGATTTTCAACATTTGCCGCCGTAAATATTGTTTATGAAAAATGTATTACTCTTTGCTTTTTCTTTTTTCCTGCTAAGTATCCTGCATGCTCAGCAATCCGGCGGCAATGCTCTTTTGAAAGGCACTGTTTCGGATGCAGTGAACCACTCAAGACTTGCAGGTGCATCTGTCAAAGTGGCCGGCACCAGTAATGGAACAGCTGCTGATCTCAATGGTCAGTTTGCTCTTTATGCGAAACCTGGTAAGATCAGTTTGCAGGTAAGCTTTCTTGGATACCGCGATACGGTGGTGTCTGTTACCCTTAAGACGGGCGAAGTCACCAACATAGGAATTGATCTTTCAAGCGGCTCGGTGCAGTTGAGCAGTGTGATCACTACCGGGTATCTGCAAGGCCAGGCAAAAGCATTGAATCAGCAAAAGAATGCTGATAATATAAAAAATATCATTTCATCGGATCAGATCGGCCGCTTTCCTGATCCAAATGCAGCTGAGGCGCTTCAACGTGTTCCGGGTGTAAACATTGAAAGGGACCAGGGGGAAGGTCGTTATGTGTTGATACGCGGTTTGGCGCCACAGTTCACCAATATCAATGTCAATGGAGAGCAAATCCCTTCACCTGAAGCAGATGTGCGTTTTGTGGCACTGGATGCCATTCCCAGTGATCAGCTTGCGTCTATCGAAGTAAGCAAAACGCTTACGCCGGATATGGACGGTGATGCAGTAGGTGGATCTGTGAACCTGATCACCCGCACTGCACAAAGCAGGAATGCACGTGTGACCGGTTCCCTGGCCGGCGGCTATAACAACCTGATGAATGAACCCAATATTCAAGGGCAATTACAGTTTGATCAACGGTTCGGCGCTAAGGAAAAGTTTGGAGTGATGGTGAATGGTAATTATTATCATAACCATTTGGGTAGTGATAACTGGGAGCAATCACCTTCGGATAACGAACTGGAGTTACGCGATTATGAGCTGGTGAGAACAAGGACCGGCTTAAGCACTACACTGGATTATAAATTCAATACACGCCACGAAATTTATTTCCGTGGTTTATACAGCCGGTTTACCGACAGGGAGTGGAGAAGGAGATATGTTTTTGTACC
>CBHEUU010000503.1:0-4049 GCA_965990355.1 uncultured Chitinophagaceae bacterium | reverse complement strand
TCTTTATAAGAATTATGTTCCAGTCTTATCCTTACCTGGTAATTGGTTACTTCATTAGCAGCAGTAGCTGATGTTGCTGATGTTTTAATACTGCTGGCGATCTGCGTTACCACGCCCTTGAACTTACGGTTATTATACGCGTCCACTTCAATATCTGCTGAGTCGCCAATACTAACTTTTACGATATCGTTTTCACCAACATCCACTCTTGCTTCCAGTACGCTCATATCGGCTACGGTCATCATTTCCGTACCTACATTAAAACTGTTACCTGCCACACGCTCCCCTCTTTTGATCTGAAGGGAAGATATCACTCCGCTCATTGGAGCAACCAGTGTTGTACGACCCAGATCTTTGTTAGCTCTTGTAAGACCTGCCTGCGCCGTTTGCACACTTGCTTTAAGGCTCCTGATATTTTGTTGGGCAGCATTATAGTTGGCTTGCGCAGAACGCCAGGTGGTTTCGAATTGCTCAAACTCTGCCTGTGAGATCACTTTCTGATCATACAAAGCTTTATTACGGTCATACGCCTGTTTAGCCTGCGTTAAAGTTGCCTGCAAGGCGTCCAGTGCAGCTTCATTATTGGCTACAGTAGCTTGCGACTGGCTGACCTGTGAAGATGCTTCGTCACGTTGCAAAGCATAGATATCCGCAAATATGCGCGCCAGCACCTGTCCTTTTTTCACGCTATCGCCTTCTTCTACATTCAGCTCGGTTACCTCACCGGAAATATCCGGGCTGATCTTTACTTCCACTTCGGGATATATCTGACCGCTGGCCGTTACGGTTTCAACAATCGTTCTTTTGGCCACTGTTTCTGCAGATACTTTTTCCATATCGTCTCCTTTGCCGCCAAAAACTTTGACAACAATGAAGAGAACGGCCAATATGCCTGCAATGATCAGTATCCATTTTAAAGTCTTACTCATAGTAGCTACCCCGGACGGGGTTTTTAATTAGATAATTGGTTAGGCCAGCAAGCCTGGTTTATTTATAATTTCAGACCAAGTCCTTTATAGAATTCAAGCAGTTTCATCTTGAATATATAATCGTATTGCGCTGAAACCATGTTGATCTTTGCCCGGAAAAGATTGTTCTGGTTAGTGATCAGATCAATCGTATTCAACAACCCGACATCAAATCTCTTCTTTGCAAAATCATACGCCTTTTGGGATGTTTCCACTCCTTTCTTAGACGCATTGAATTTTTGCAAGGCTGCTACGGCATTAGTGTGGGCCTGGTAAATATCCTGCTTCAGGGTTTGGGCATCCAGTTCTTTTTGCAGTTCTACATTCGTAACATTCAGTTTGGCTTTTTTCCAGTTGGTACGTGCAGTGCCTCCGTTAAAGATGGGAATATTCAAAGCCAAACCTATTGACTGGCTGAAGTTGCTGTTTAATTGACGGAAAAAAGTATTCTTTCCTAATTCTATGGGAATCGGCCCCTCATTCAATTCTGTTACCGTGTAAGTACTGCCTGACACATCCACTTTACCAATTGGGGAAAGGCCCATTATTGAACGTTTGATGTATAGCTTTTGAGCATTTGAATAGCGGGTGTCCAATCCTCCAAACAAAGAAAGGCTGGGATACATCTGACCTTTTGCTGCAGCTACGTTTTTAACTGCAGCCTGCAGGTTGAGATCATTGATCCTTTGTTGTGGCATATTGGTTTGTGCCAGCGTATACACTGCAGCAGGGTCCAGTTCCCCCAACGACTCCACGGGTATTTGATCCACAGGTGGAATGGCTACTGCAAATGGCTGATCAGCCGGAACATTAAGAATCGCTTTCAGTTGCAGTACAGATAATGTATAGTTAGCATTAGCTGTGATCAGTGTAGAACTGTCACTTGCCAGTTGCCCTTCCAGTTCTGCCTGGTTCAATTCAGGAAGTGCACCGGCAGCTACTTGTTTTTTCACAATATTCAATTGCTCGATACTTTGCTTCACCTGCACATCACTGATATTGATCTGCTCTGCATTCAATAAGATCTGGAGGTAAGCATTAGCCACATTCAGGGCTACATCATTTCTGGCTTTTTCTGCACCAGCCACGTATGCCTGGGTTGTCAGTTTGTTGGCCGCTATAGTATTTTTTTTGCTGAACCAGTTGAAGAGATCAAGATTGACATTAAGGGAGTGGTTGGTAAAAAGGACCTCCTGGGTAGTAAACTGGTTGGTAGACGGGTCGATGTTCCGTCCGAACTGGTACCCCCCACTGTTTTGAATATTAGCGGTGGGAAACTGCGATAGCTTGCTCTGCTCATAGGTCAGGGCCGTTATGCGCGCCTGCACGTCAGCCTGACGCACAGAAATATTATTTTTCAATGCATAATCCACACATTTCTGAAGGTCCCATTTCTCCTGGGCAAAGCATGTGGTAATGGTGAATAAGCAGAGTACCAGTTGGATGCAGCGGGTCATCATAAAACAAAAATAACAGAAAACCTCACCCGCTGAAGTGATTTTTGATAAATAGGGGTTAAATTTTCAATCAGGGCACCAGGCTCAGCCGGAGCGCCTGGTCAATATCCTTAATAAGGTAGGCCGGGTCTTCCAGTCCTACATAAAGCCGTACATAACGGTGTTCCGGATTGGCGGGATTGAAATCCGCAACCGGAATGCCGGCACATTTGGGAATGATCAGGGATTCATGACCGCCCCAGCTCACCGCCATTAATATGTGCTGGAGGGATTCACAGAACTTCACTATAGATTCCCGCTTATTGGTCTTTAATATAATCGTGAGCAACCCGCAGGCTCCGCTCATTTGCTTTTTTGCCAGGGCATATTGCGGAAAGGATTCATCAAAAGGAAAGATCACGGAATCCACGGCCGGGTGCTGCTTCAGGAAATTAAACACTTCCAGCGTGGAGTGGCTAATGCGGTCGAGCCGGGCAGGCAGAGTACGCAAGCCTCTTATCAGCAACCAGGCATTGAATGGCTGGATGCCGCTTCCGATATTCAGGTATTCACTGTCGAATATTTTTTTCATCATGGCTTTTGTGCCGCTAAGTACGCCGCCAAGCGTATCGCTATGCCCCCCGATGTATTTAGTAGCCGTTTGCATAGCCAGGTCAATTCCCAGGGAAATGACGGGCTGGTAAATTGGAGTGGCATAACTGTTATCGATCATCGTAATGATCTGCCGGCTTTTGGCAAAAGCTGCCACTTCGGCCAATGGCTGCAGGGCAAACTCCCAGCTGTTTGGCGATTCCAGGTAATAAAAACTGGTATTGGATTGAGTAGCTTCCTGCCAGTTTTCCAGCCTGGTGCCATCTATATAAGTGGTGTGTACTCCAAACCTCGGCAATACCACATCAAACATTTTCTGCGCCCAGCTATAGGGATTTTTAACTGATACAATATGATCGCCGCTTTTTACATTGGCCAGCACACCCGCAAAAATGGCCGCAGCTCCGCTGTTGAACACCAGGCAATCTTCCGCTCCATCGAGGGCAGCCAGTTTTTTCCGGAGAATATCTACGGTCGGGTTCAGCCCACGGCTGTAGAGATAACCACCCATCTCATCTTCAAATGCCTTACCCAACGCGTCAACCGTTTTAAAAGCAAAATTGCTCGCCTGTATGATCGGGGGAGCAATAGCATTGAAATAATGTTCGCGGTCCTCTGCCAGTTCATTCACTATATAAGAGATATCCATATTGTCAGTGTTCTTTCTTTTTGTAATTAATAATACCCCAATAAATGAGCAGGAATGCGCCGAAAACACCTGTTCCTATCAGGGCAAGATTAGGAGTATTCACAGCAATGGAAATGCCAACGAATATATAAGCGGCAATAAATATCAGGGGCAATAAGGGATATAATTTCATTTTGTAAATGCCAGTCCCATCCAGGTGTTTGGTGCGCTTACGTAAAATAAAGATCGTGGCGGCTGAACTCGCCATGCCGATAGAATCAAGAAAAATGGTAAAGCCCAGTATCTCATTAAAGGATTTGGCAAAAAATAAAACGATAATGCCGATTGCTGCAAAAGCTGTGAGGCCTACTGTAAGCACATCCTTCTTTTCATCTTTCTTTTTAA
>CBHEUU010000502.1:0-4049 GCA_965990355.1 uncultured Chitinophagaceae bacterium | reverse complement strand
CAAAAAATCTCCGTTCAATGCAGAGCCGGATATAAATAAACCATCCCGCTTCCGCCCCGATCCGCCACATGCAAAAGCCACCTGGCTAAAACCTAAACTGGTTTGTGAAGTCAGTTACCGTGAAGTAACAAGTGATGGAGTAATGCGTCATCCCTCCTTTGAAGGAATGAGGGAAGACAAAAAAGCAACTGATGTCACAAGAGAAGTTCCACTTCCGGTAGACAAGGCCGTCGCACCCAAAAAGAAAACAGCCCGCAGGAATATTAAAAACAGTAAAAATAAGCTGATGGCAAAAACAGGTTCCCGTGAACGTAAAACATTGCTCAATCCGCAGGATAAATCACAGGTGCGGGAAGTAAACGGGCATGAACTACAGTTCACCAATCTCAACAAGATCTATTGGCCAAAGGAAAAGATCGCCAAACGTGAGCTGATCAATTATTACTACCAGGCAGCTCCTTATATATTGCCCTATTTAAAGAGCCGCCCTCAATCGCTTAACCGTTTTCCAAACGGTATTAACGGTAAAAGCTTTTATCAAAAAGATGTAACGGGCAAAATACCGGATTGGATAGATACATTTCCTTACCGCAGCCAGGACGAAGACAAAGACAAGAACTTTATGGTCTGCAATGATGAAGCAGCTCTCCTGTACATGGCTAACCTGGGTTGTATCGAGATCAATCCCTGGAGCAGCACTGTAAAGAAACCTGATAATCCCGATTGGTGCATCATTGACCTCGATCCGGGCAAACGCACCGGCTTTGAACAGGTAATCGAAGCAGCACAGGTAACAGGTGAGCTATTGGAAAAAGCAGGCATTCCCTGTTATCCCAAAACCTCCGGCTCAACGGGCATTCATATCTATATTCCGCTGGGCGCAGCTTACAGTTATGAACAGTCAAAAGAATTTGCCCGGTTGATTGTGACACTCGTTCACCAACAGATCCCTGATTTCACCAGCATCGAACGATCTGTATCCGGACGCAAGGGAAAAATGTATCTTGATTTTTTACAAAATCGGCCACAGGCGACACTGGCGGCACCTTATTCTGTCCGTCCTAAACCAGGCGCTACAGTTTCCATGCCCCTGGACTGGGATGAAGTAAAAAAAGGATTGACGATGCAGGACTTCACCATTCAAAACACTATTGGCCTGCTGAAAAAGCGTGGGGACCTGTTCAAACCTGTACTGGGCAAAGGGATCAATATGAAGAAAGCAATTGAAAAACTGGAGAACATTTAAAGATATATCTACAGTTTTCCAGCCACTGGTAAATGCAACACGAACGTAGTTCCAATGCCTGCTGCTGATTCAACTTTAATGTCGCCCTTATGCAATTTAATAATACGACTGGCCAATGAAAGACCCAAACCAAAGCCGGCAACTGACCTTGTATCTTCTATGCGGTAAAATGGCTGGAATATATTTTCCAGTTCCCTGTCTGGTATACCCGGCCCCTTATCAATAATATGGATGATAAATTCTTCAGGAGACACTATCAATATGATCTCTGCATGATGATCTGGTGAATATTTGCAGGCATTAACGGCAATATTGCGGATGGCTGTGAACAACAATTCTTCATTGCCAAACACCAGCAGTTTATTCTCTTCTTCCGGCAGATCATTAAACTGTAAAGACACTGAAAAACCAGCATCCTGTTTTTGTATGGAAGCAGGAATGCGCATCAGCACTTCATCTATCCTTACCAGGTCAATACTCAATCCACCGGGATTACCTGAAGCCGTAGCGAATTTCAATAAAGTCTGTACCAGGTTATTCATGTATTGAACATCCTGCACCACGGTTTGCATCACGCGGCGGTATTCTTCCTCGCTCCTGTTGCGTTGCAGGGATACTTCCAGTTGGCTTGAAATAAGTGTCAGTGGTGTAGACAGTTCATGCGATGCATTGGATATAAATCGCCGCTGCATTTCAAAACTCTGGTTAAGCCTGTCTAAAAGATCATTCAGGGTGATAGTTAACTTATACCATTCATCTTTGGTATTGCCTGAAGGAATGCGCCTTGCCAGGTTGTAGGCATAAATATCTGTTACTTCCTCTGTAATTTTTTTAACGGGACGCAACAAACGGCCTGAGAAGATATATCCCCCGGCAAAAGAAATGCCTATACCTGTTATGAAACTGGCGATCAGTAATTGTTTTAGAAAGTTCAGGTTGCGGTTGCCTTCTTCATCCGTTGCTGCGGAAACGATCACCATGCCTGTTTCGCTGCCAGGAGTATAAAGGGCAACAGCTTCTTTTTTACCTTCCCTGAAATAAACGCTGCCCTTGCTTTTTGCTTCATCAAGCAAAGCCTCAGTAATATGTATAGTATCTCTGGGGGTATCGGTATAACTATACACCCTTTTGTTCTCTTCGCTGTAAGCCTGAACAGATTTGTCCTTTAATGATATTGACAGGGAAGAATCAATCCGCCGCACAAGCTGCCGGTCAAATACCTCTGATTGCCTCAGCAAACGCGCAGTCGTGATGGCACGGTTGGTCAGCCTTGTCCGCATCATTTTTGTTCTTGAACTTGCTGAAAAGTAATAAATAGAGCCGCAAACGACCCCCAGTATAAAAAATACTACGAGGGTAAACAAAAGAATGATGCGGTACCGTATTGGCATATCAGCTTTCCTTTAAGACGTAACCCATCCCCACCTGGGTCTGGATCAGTTTTTTCTGAAATGGTTTGTCTATTTTATTACGGACATAATTAATGTACACATCAATGATATTGGTGTTGGTATCAAAATCAATATCCCATACGTTCACTGCAATATCTGCACGCGACACTACCCTGTTCTTATTGCGCAGCAGATATTCCAGCAATTGAAATTCTTTGGCTGTAAGATGAATGGAAACATCTTCCCGCTTTACTTCTTTTGTATCCAGGTTCATTACCAGGTCATGAGCACGAAGAATATTTCCTACAGGTGCCTGCAGGTCTGCTGTCCGGCGCATCAACACTCTTATCTTCATCAACAGCTCTTTGAACTCAAATGGCTTGATGATATAATCATCTGCACCGGCATCATATCCTTCTATCTTATCGTCCAGCGAACTTAAAGCGGTTAACATGATAACAGGGATATCCGCATTTTGTGCTCTCACCATTTTAGTCAGCTCATATCCTGTAATACCCGGCAAATTGATATCGAGGATCAGCAGGTTAAACTTTTTGGATTGAAATAATTTCCATCCTATCTGCCCATCGTAAGCTACTTCCACTTCGTAACCGTTTTCTTCCAAACCAATCCTTAATGTATCGGCAATGCGCACTTCATCTTCTACCAGGAGTATATTCAGCTCGTCCATCAATGGTTTTTTTTAATATGGCGCAATTTACGATTTATGTTTTCTAATAGTATTCTAATTCACCGCTAATCGTTGCTTAAGTGCTTTCCTCTACATTTAACCCATGTCTGGCCGGTTCAATACAATACTTGTCCCTGCTGATTTTTCTGTGAACACGGAAGTGGCTATTGTCAAGGCGCTGGAATTAACAGGAAATACAGTTGCAATAATTCATCTGCTGCATGTGCAGCGGCGGGATATGTTGCGGGATTTTATTAACAGCAATACAAACAAGGCCCGTGAAAAAGCGCAAAGCAAACTGGATGAGCTCAGTGAAAGGATCAGGAAAATAAGACCGGATGTACAGGTTTCATGTTGGCTCGTGGATAACCAGTCGATTGAAGATGCCATTGTGCAAAATGCAGAACGATTAGCTGCTGATCTCATTATTATAGGTAAACATTCATCCAATTCTGTTTTGACATTTTCAAAAACCGTTTTGTCGGCACAAATAGCGATGGCCAGTGGTATACCAGTGCTCACAGCAAAACCCGGATCGCTTAATAGCCCCGTCAAAACTGTGGTGATACCTGTTGGATCAGCATTCCCCAGAAGAAAGCTGGAATTGCTGTATGCCTTAAAACATAAGCCCGGGTTTCATATCCGCCTGGTATCCTGGCTCAGCCATGAAAAAAATGATGATCATTCAAACGAATCATTGTTGAATACGTTCCGTTTGCTG
>CBHEUU010000501.1:0-4054 GCA_965990355.1 uncultured Chitinophagaceae bacterium | reverse complement strand
GTAGCAGCACCTACGTTCTCGATCTTATTCTTTATTCCTGATCCCACCACCTCGATCACCTGCAGCGTTGTTTCATTCACCTGCATTTCGATCTCAATCTTAACCGCATCACCCTGGCTAAGCATATAACCACGGCGTGTTTGTTGCCCAAATCCTGTGTAGGTTACATTCACCGTGTAAGGCCCGCCAAGCGGTAGTTCTTTGAAAGCAAAACTTCCCTGGGAATTGGTCACTGTACTGGTTGCAAAACCTGTGGACTCATTGCGCACAGCGACATTAGCGCCTGCCTGTGGTTTCTTTTCACTATTAAAAATGTTTCCGGAAATAGAGGCTTGTGTGGTCTGCGCCAGCAGTTGCTGGCTGAGTGAAGAACAAATCAGTAATAACAAAAAACTGAATAGACGCTTGCTCATAGGTTAGTTTTGATTTTGCCCGAAAGTAGCAGCCCCATATTAAGTCTATGTTTTGCAAATGTGACCGCTATGTTATGAAAAAAGTGTGCACACATGTAACTAAATTGTATCTTTCTCCTTTCAAAAAGAAACTCCCGTGTCCCCGATTTTCTCAACCGATAATTTTCATTCCATCTGCGATAAACTTTCTTCCAAAGATCCGGAGCTGAAGACCATCATAAAAACTTTCGGCTATCCACCAATGTGGACAAGGCCCAATACGTTTGAAACACTTGTGCATATCATACTTGAACAGCAGGTATCTTTGGCTTCTGCTTTAGCCGCACTGAACAAACTGCGTGGAAGATTAAACAGGATCACGCCTGCAGGGTTACTGGCGCTGACAGATGAAGAATTAAAAACCTGTTATTTCAGCCGTCAGAAAACGATCTATGCAAGATCACTGGCAACAGCCATTCAAAACAAGCAACTGAATTTAAAATCACTGGAAAAATTGCCGGATGAAGAAGTGCGCTCCAGGTTGGTGGCGCTTAAAGGCATCGGCAACTGGACAGTAGATGTGTATTTAATGTTTGTACTTCAACGGGCAGATGTTTTTCCTATTGGTGATTTAGCTGCAGTAAATGCATTGAAGCAGGTAAAGAAATTATCTAAAGACACAGCCAGGGAAGGAATACTCGATATCACCGGAGAATGGCAACCTTACCGTACCGTTGCCACTATGATATTATGGCATCATTATCTTTCAATAAGAAAAGCGACCTGATTTTGTACATTCACAGTATGTATGACCGCATAAAAATTTCCCTGGCAAAATTCGGCGCGTTATCTGAAGCACAACTGGCTGAAATAACCGGCCGGTTAAAACATTTACAGCTTACCAGGGGGCAGTTCCTGATCAGGGAAGGCCAGATCTGTCAGCATTTTTATTTTATCAATAGCGGTTCTTTCCGTCAACATGCTATTTCCGATGCAGGTGAAGAAATAACGCTTAACCTGTGGATAGAAAATGAATGGATGTTTGAACACAAAAGTTTTATCTCTCAAAAACCCGCTGACACTAATATAGAAGCCACTTCTGATAGTGAGGTTTTCGCTCTCAGCATGTGGGATTTTCATGAACTGGTAAAAGCTTCTGATTTATTTTTCAGGCTGGGGAAAATATTTGAGCAAGCCGTTCAGCATAATGAATACCAGCAAAACCGTTTATCACCCGAAGAAAAATATGAACTGCTGCTGCGCAATAAACCCCGGTTTATCCAACTCTTTCCGTTGAAACATATTGCTTCTTATCTCGGCATCACACCCGAAACATTAAGCCGTGTACGGAAAAAAATCAGTTCTTGATTTTCGTCAAGTCCTAAGTCCGCCCGGGCCATTAGATGTTACGCCACCCATCTCACACTTAATTCTCGGCCACTGCCTCCAGCCACTCATTCTGTTATTGCTGCTGCAAATTTCTGGATATGTTTGCACCACGATGGTCTTCTACCGGAAATATATTGCCACTATAACAGCACTGATCAGTATCGTTGGTTCATTAAAAGGACAGCCGGCTGCCAGTGACAGTTTCGGTCACCATTTTCTTTTTAATATGATCACCACCGATAAACGGAATATGGTGCGCGAGCCGGCGTACTTTTCCATCAGTGATACGGCTCTTTACAAGATATTTGATAAATTAAGTCCAGAAAAGAACAGTAGTCTTACAGGTACGCGTCCTATGAGCCCGGTTATGCTCGGCGTTAAATTAAATCCCCGCCTCCAGCATTATTACTCCGCAGCTGTACAGTCCATTTCAAAGGAGTATTACACATTTCTGATACAGAACAGTTCAGATGCTATTCTTATTGCCATGGGCATTAATCCTACGAACTATCGTGACTTTCTTTATCATGTGGTAGAGAACGACAGCACTGAATTAATCCCCTGGTCACCTATCACCAAATTAGAACAATCCTATGGTGCTACAAAACCGTATGCTTTTCTTGGAAAATTTAATGCTCCGGGTAAGCGGATCATGGTGGAGGTATACAATACAAAAAACTACAGCATTCGCGAAGGTGTGATCTTCGATTGGAGCACCAATCTAAAACCTGTATTGGAGCAGGTTATTGTAGAAATAAAAGGTGCTTATTTCAATCTCGCTTATCCGGCGATCAATCACGGTTATGCCAGCCGGTTCAACAGGATCAATGGAGTGCCGGAAGATTTCCGATTTCCGGCAGACAGTGTTCGGAATATCACTCTTCATTTTAAGAAGCAGGAAACACTGGCCCGTTCAGTGCATCTCATCCGTCAACCAGGGAAAAATCCGGATACATTGGCACTTGGTCATATTGATCAATATGGATTCTTTTCGCTGGATCCAGCTTATTGCCAGCAGCCGGGACGATATGAATTGGTTTTTCAACGGCAACAAAGACATCCCTCCTGGGATGAGTCACAATCGTTGCGTATACCATTTGAGGTAATGCCAGCAACAGCCAGAGGCATTCCCTTGAAACAGGTTTTACTGATCACCGGAACTGCAATGATCGTGTTATTTCTGCTGATATTGTTTCTTCAACGCTCTAATAAACGGAAGATTAAAAAAATAGCACAGCAAAAAGAAGCAGCGCAACTTAAACTTAAAAGTGTGAGGTCGCAATTAAATCCGCATTTCATGTTCAATGCGCTCAGCTCGATACAAAACCTGATGAACAAACAAGCCACCGAAGATGCAAACCGATACCTGAACCGGTTTGCTGTCCTTACCCGCGCAGCGCTCGACATCAGCGAGAAAGATATGATCAGCCTGGAAGATGAATGGCGCATCGTGGATAATTACCTGCAAATGGAACAACTCCGGTTTGGTTTTTCTTACAATTTATATATGGATCCGGCATTGCAACCTGCGAATATCGAAGTTCCTCCCATGCTATTGCAGCCTTTCATTGAAAATGCTGTAAAACATGGAGTAGCAGGAAAGAAAAACAGGCATATTATTGTGCAGGCAAAACAAGCTGACCATCATTTACAACTGATCGTTGAGGACAATGGAGCGGGGTTTGATATCGACAAAAACAATCCTGGATTTGGATTGAAGCTAAGCCAGGAACGGATTGAATTGTTGAATGAGCTTTATCCGGGAAACCCGTTTACGCTTAACATTCAATCCTCCGGAACAGGCACCCTCATTACCATTACTTTAAATAAATGGATCTGATATGAATATTCGTTGTGTGCTGATAGATGATGAAGTCAACAACCTGGAAAATCTGCAATACATCCTGCATCAATATTGTACCGGACTTGAAATAGTCGGTAAAGCCAGTTCTGCAGATGAAGGGATACAACTTATTAAAGCTACAAAACCCGATCTCTTGTTGCTTGACATACAAATGCCCGGCAAATCAGGTTTTGATCTGCTTAAATCATTTGATACGGTATCCTTTGAAGTGATATTTATAACAGCGCATGATCAATATGGCATACAGGCAATTAAGTTTTCTGCATTAGACTATTTGTTAAAACCGGTCGATGTGGAAGAATTAAAACAAGCTATTGACAAGGCAAAACAAAGGATCTCTTTAAAACAGCAGAACAGTAATATCAACAACCTTATAGCCAAATTACAAAATCCGCAACAGGAAACTCCG
>CBHEUU010000500.1:0-4055 GCA_965990355.1 uncultured Chitinophagaceae bacterium | reverse complement strand
AAACTCTGAAAAAATGAAACTAAAACCGCTAACTGCGATCCTTGCCAGTCTTATCTCCCTTTACAGCTGCAGTGATGATGATGTCACACCACCCACACCCGATTATCCCGCTATAGCCGTCGACAAACATCCTAAAGTACTCGCTACCACACCCAACGGCATCACCTTGAACAATGGAGGGTACGGATCATCCATGGCACAGGACCCTAATGATAAAGCCGTGTTTTACCTGCTGACAGACAGAGGGCCCAATGTAGCTGAGGCGGCGACTAACAGTATCATGATCGCTGCTCCCGATTTTGTTCCGCAGATCGGCAAATTCCGGTTGAAAGGAGATTCTCTTACGCTCGAGTCCGTGATCCTGCTCAAAAACAGCAATGGCGTCAATCTCAATGGTCTTCCTAACCCGGTGAACGCCGGCGCTACCGGTGAAAAGCCTTTTGATATTAATAATAACCCGCTTTCACCCAGCGAAGATGGCCTCGATTCTGAAGGGATGGCGATGGCAGCAGACGGCAGTTTTTGGATCAGCGATGAATATGGACCGCATATCATTCACGTGGACAAGAGCGGCAAAACACTGGAAAAAATCAATCCCTTCTCCACCGGCAGCAGGAAGTTGCCCCTGGTACTTGCCAAGCGCCGCCCCAACAGAGGCATGGAGGGACTTACCATCACACCAGACGGTAAAACGCTGGTAGGTATTATGCAATTCCCTTTGTATAATCCTTCATCCGCTGCTATTGCTAATTCGTTGGTCATCCGTATCGTGACATTTGACATTGCTTCAGGTGCCACTAAACAATTTGTGTACATGATGGAAAGCCCAACCTTGCAGGCTGTCAGTGAAATCACTGCTATCGATAATAATAATTTCCTTGTGCTGGAAAGAGACGGGCAGTTTGCCACTGAAGCTAACCGGAACACCGTCTTCAAAAAGATCTTTAAGATCAGTTTGAGCGGCGCTACTGATATCTCCGATCCTGCTAATGACGCCAACGGAAAATTATTTGGAGGTAAAACAATCGAAGAACTGAAAGATGCGGCCACGCTGGCTGCGAACGGTATTGTACCTGTTACCAAAACGCTGGTAGCCGATCTGATGAAAGACATTCCCACCTTGTACCCACATGACAAAGCAGAGGGGCTTGTTATTATCGATGCTAAGACGATTGCCGTATCTAACGATGATGACTTTGGGATCACCGGCGCTAATAAAGTATATGAGAAAAAAGTCCTGGCAGGTACTGGTCAGGTGGACCGGAACAGTATTTATTTTATCAAGCTCAGCACGTCACTTTATTAATAACACATCGGGCTACTATTCAAAATCCATCTGCATTATGTTGCAGATGGATTTTTTTATTTGAAATTTTCTGTAGTATAAAGTATATTAAAAAGAGAGAAAGGTTGTATATGGTTTCATTTGATTCATCATTGGTTAAAAACTAAGTTTGCAGAAAGTTAAGAGCAACTTAAAAATTCTGCTAAACAATCATGGATTTTGCTGCTATATACAACGAACACGCACCTGCTATAATAAAGTGGATTGACACAACACTTAATAACTATTCGGAAAAAAGAATAGCTGTAAGTGCAATAGGTCATACCCGCCTCTTTGATTATTTCCCGGTTGGTTATCTGGATAAGAAATATGTGATGTACGTAGATAAAGTACCAGTCGTTCCACTTGATGGCATTGGGATTCCGGAATTCAGCGTTATGAATCAACTTTCCGTCATCGGCATAACTTACCTGGATAGCTTTTTTGCACAGGAAGATGAAAAAGATAATGTAGCGCTTCATTTTCATGAACTGATACATACGATCCAATGGGAGTACCTCGGAATGGAAAAATTTCTTTTATGCTATGGTTACGGTCTTTTGACACATGGATACCGTAACAGTCCGCTTGAGGTGATGGCTTATGATTTAGAAAAACGGTTCATTTCAGGAGAAAGTTTTGATGCCATCAAAATAGTGGATGATCAGATGAGGCCGATTGAGGCTATGGTAGGGGAATTGCTGAGAATACGTTGATTAACGGCAATCAAAGCACAATGAAAGTAGTTATTCATTCCTCGTCTTTTACATTAAAACCAACGCGTCTGCGTGGTGGCTGTGGCGGGTTTAGTAATTGTTTCAGGTATTCAAAGATCACCTGAATTTCCCGGTCCTGACCGGCAACCTTATTTTCCAGTTCTTCCAGTTTAAGCAGGATGTCTTTATGAGTTAGCCACATTTCCCGCATCCGGGTGAAAATGCGAATAATCTGGATATTTACTTTAATGGCAAGCGGGCTATTTAGAACACTTGACAGTTGAGCTACACCTTGTTCAGTAAAAGCATAAGGCGCATAACGCAGACCCATTTTATCGCCTTCATTGGAGGTGCCAAATTGGCTCCTCCATTCCTGGAACTCTTGTTCAGAAAGCTCGAGCATGAAGTCTTCGGGGAAACGCTCCATGTTCCTTTTAACCTGACGCTTCAGTTGCTTGGTTTCTACACCATATAATTGAGACAGATCCCGATCCAGCATTACCTTCTGCCCCCGAATAATGTAAATCTTTGACATGATCATTTCGTCTGTTAAAGCGATATTATTCTCATTCATTGCGTGATGTTTTATTATGACACTGGTGATCATAATTTTCCCTTTCACTAAGAACTATAATAAAAAGCAGGAAACATCGAGATTTTAACGCTTGAGAAATGTTTTTCCCTCTCCTTTATAAGGTCAACCCTGAACGCTGACCAAATGAACTTCGATAACTTTCACCAATTGGCAACACAGTATCAGCCAGATGAACTTTCCATTTTTCAGCCCGGGTTATCTTTTCTTTATTTACGATATATGATTTATGCACCCGTATAAAAAAATGAGCAGGTAAAACTTTTTCAATATCACGCAACGTATCATGCGCCAGAATCTTTCCCGTTGCTGTATGAAAGGCTATGTAGTCTCTTGCTCCTTCGATATACTTTATTTCTTTAAAATAAATTTTTTGCAATTGGTTCCCTGATTTCACGAAAATATATTCCAGGTCAGTAACATTGCCTGTATTTTCCTGTCTCTTCCTGACTCTTTCGACAGCCTGGGAAAAACGCTGGAAATTAACAGGCTTGACAAGATAATCTATAACATCGTACTCGTATCCTAATAGTGCATGTTGCGGATACGCTGTCATCAATATAATATTGGTTTTTTGCCAAACCATTTGCATGAGCTCAATGCCATTAATGTCAGGTAACTCAATGTCCAACAAAACCAGATCAATTCCTCCGGCATTAATTCTTTCCAAACCAGAAGTACCATCATTTGCAATGTATACTGTTTCCAGGAAAGGGATTTGATCTATATACTGGCTGATTAATTGCGTTGACAGCGGTTCATCATCTATTATTATACAATTGATCATGACGAATTATTTATCTGGTTGATTGTTTTTGTACACTATCTCCCTCAACATTTGACATAGATCCTCTATTTCGATCAGCGCCGCCTGCGGGTTTTGCTCTATTTTTTGTTCAATATCATTCAGCTGTTGGAATAGGACTGCCTGCTCAACTTTATTTTTCAGGTTTGCAGTTCGCATGGCTGCATCTCTTGCTGTCAATGCTGCTACTCTTATGCTTTTTTGCTGTGAATACGAAATGAAAAAGAAAAGCACTCCATAACAGGAGAGCGCGATAACCAGGGCATAATTATCGGGCAGGTAAACTGTAAGCAACGGGAATTTTTGGTGATAAATGATGTCAATCATATACCTGATAGTATATGCGAGGATAATTGCAACCAGCGTAGCTGGAAGTAATATTTTTTTTCCATAATAGAATTGCAAAGACAGGTAAATAAAATAAGCGTGCGGGAAAAAAAATAAACAGTTCATTCCCCACATTGACCATATGGCAACCAGTTGTTCAAGTATTGGTCTGTCCATATCTATCATCCGTAAATAAGAACTACTGCTTGTCACAGCATAGAATAGCAGATAGAAAAGAAAAAAGATTATAAACTTACGCATACCGGATAGTAAGTTTAACCGTAAAAAAAC